>DASYQW010000364.1 GCA_036005065.1 Candidatus Methylomirabilota bacterium
GGACCAGCGGGGCGAGGCGCCGGCCTACTTCGACCTCTCGGCGCTCGCCCTCAGCTCCGAGCTCGAAGACCCGGCGATCCACGGGCAGCTCGACCTGGGCGGCCTCGTCCCGCGGTCGGGGCCCTTCCTCGCCACCTACCGCCTCCTGTTCGACGCCGACCACAACTCCAGCACCGGGGTGGACGACGAGGCGGGCTTCGCCGGCATCGAGCGCGAGGCCCGGGTGGAGGTGGGGCGCGAAACCGAGACGGGGCCGGTGGCGGTATCCGGCGCCGTGATCGACCGGATGACCGGGCGGCGCACGGCACTCCCGGCGCGGCCCCGGCTGGTCCTGAGCCAGCGCGTCGCCGATCGGGACATCCCGGTCCAGGCGATGTCGCACCAGCTTCTCTTCACGCTCCCCAAGGCGCTGCTTCGCCTGACGGCCGCCGAGGTGCCGGTCGGTGTCGTCTCCCAAAGCCCGCGCGGGATCCACGACGTCGCCTCGACGCTCCTGGATCTCCGCCGCTGGATGCGGGATGCGTCGCTCCGGCTCCGGCACGGCTCGGTCCGCCCGGGCCAGGCCGTCCCCTTCGAGGTCGCGGGACTTCAGCCCCTGAGCCCTTTCCACTTCTTGCTCGACCAGCGGCGTCTGTTCGGCGGCACCCTCGACCCGGCCGGGGGCGCCACCGGCAGCTTCAACCTTCCGGTGTTGCCCTTCGGCGAGACGGTCTTCCTCAACGTCCGGGACGCCACCGGCGAGTTCGCCTTCAACGTCGTCCGCGTGGCCGGCTCCATCGTCACGGGGCCGGGCCCCGGCGGGCAGGCCGTCCGGGTCTTCCGGGACGGCCGGCCGACGGCGACCTTCCTCCCCTATGTGCCCGCGTTCGCGGGTGGGGTCTCGATCGCCGTCGCGCCGCTCGGTGGTGCCGGGGCCCAGCTCGTGACCGGGGCGGGCCCCGGCGACCCGCCCCACGTCCGCGCCTTCACGGCCAGCGGCGCGCCGCGGGCCACGAGCTTTCTGGCCTACGACCGCGGGTCGCGGAGCGGGGTCCGGGTGGCGGCCGGCGACTTCGAGCGGGACGGGCGCGCGGAAGTGGTCACCGGGCCGGGACCCGGGCTGCCGCCCCGAGTCCGAGTCATCAAGCTCGGCGCCGACGGGAACCCGGTGCGCGACCTCGCGAGCTTCCTCGCCTACGACGAGGGCTTCCGTGGGGGGGTGAACGTCGCGGCTGGCGACGTCGATGGCGATGGGGTCCCCGAGATCATCACCGGACCCGGAGCCGGGGCGCCGCCAGAGGTGCGAGTCTACCGGCTCCAGAGCGGGGCGCCCGGGGGCGTCCGCCTCCTCGCCCGCTTCCTCGCCTTCGAGCCGACGTTCACCGGCGGCGTCCACGTGGCGGCTGGCCCCCTCGACGCCGGCGACCGCGACTCCATCGTGGTCGGGGCCGGCCCCGGCCGCCCGCCGCTCGTCCGCGTGGCGAAGCTTCTCGGCGGCGTGATCCGCATGCGCGCGAGCTTCCTCGCTTACCCGGCCGCGTTCCGGGGCGGCGTCTTCGTGGCCGCCGGCAACGTCGCCGGCGACAGCCGCAGCGAGATCATCACGGGGCCGGGCCCCGGCATCGCCCCGCAGGTGCGCGCCTTCACCGGGAACGGCGTGCCCACCGGCCTCGCATTCCTGGCCTACGGCGCCGCCTTCCACGGCGGCGTGGCGGTGGCCGCGCTGCCCTGACTCAGCCGGACGGGCCCTCGGCGGCCCCCTCCCTGTGTCCCGAGACGGGGAAACGGCCGTCAGTCGGCCGGCAATCCGCCGTCGAAGCGGGCGAACCCCCAGAAGACCGGCTCGGGGACGAGGCGGACGCCGAAGCGCGCCTCGACGCGGGCCCGGACCCGGCGAGCGAAGCGGACGATGTCGGCGGCCCGGGCGCCCTCGTGGGCCACCAGGGCGAGCGTGTGCCGTGTGGAGAGGCCGACCGGACCGTCCGCGTCGCCGCGCTGGAACCCCGCGCGCTGGATCAGCCAGGCGCCCGAGAGCTTCACGCGACCGTCGGGCTCCGGCCAGCGCGGCATCGCGGCGTCTTCCGCGACCGCCTCGATCCGGGCGACCTCGTCGGCGGTCACCACCGGGTTCACGAAGAACGAGCCGCAGCTCCGGCGGTTCGGATCGCCGTCGTCCAGCACCATGGACTTCCCGCGGCGGATCGCGAGCACGCTCTCTCGCACGGCCCGGAGCGACGCCGCCGTGATCCCGCGGGAGGCGAGATGCTGCTGGACCTCGGCGTAGCGCACGGTCGGGGCGCCGCCCGGAATCAGCCGGTAGGTGACGGCCAGGACGACGTAGCGCTCGGGCTCCCGGCTCTTGAAGACGCTGTCGCGGTAGGCGAAGCCGCACGCCTGGCGGCTGAGCGTCACGACGCGGCCGCTGGACCGGTCGAGCGCGCGGACGGCGACCAGCGTCTGGCTCACCTCCTGGCCGTAGGCGCCGACGTTCTGGATCGGCGTCGCCCCGACCAGACCCGGGATGCCGCTCAGGCACTCGATCCCCGCCCAGTCGCGGGCGACGGTCTCGCCCACCAGCGCGTCCCACGGCTCGCCGGCGGCCGCCGTCAGCTCGACCGCGTCCGCCGCCGCGCGGGTCGCGATCCCGCGCAGGCCGATCTTCAGGACGAGCCCGTCGACGCCGCCGTCGGCGACGACGAGGTTCGAGCCCCCGCCGAGGACGCGGAGGGAGACCCCGCGGCCCGTCGCCCACCGGAAGGCCTCGAGCACGGCCGCTTCGTCGCGGGCCTCCAGGAAGAACCGGGCGGGCCCCCCGACGCCGAGGGTCGAGTGGGGCGCCAGCGGGACGTGCTCCCGGGGGATTCCCGGCTCCGCGCTGGCGGCCTCGACGACGTCCCGCGCCTCCGGGGCCATGTAGACCGTGTCCACGTCGAGCCGGCTCAGCGCCCGCGCCAGGGCCCGGACGCGATCCGGGAGCGGCGCGCGGGCGTCGAGGAGCACGAGCTCGCGCCCGTGGACCAGGCAGAGGCCGCCGGCGCCGGTGGGCGGGTCCTCGAAAGGCTCGATGCGGACCTCGACCCCGAGCCTCATCGCGACCCGAAGCAGCTCGTCGAGGAGGCCCTGGTGGTCCATCCCCGGAGCCTCCCTACTCGAGCTCATACTCCCCGGCGGCGGCCGCCGCCTCGTGCGCCAGCCGGGGGATCTGGGTGGCGAGCTTCCCGCCGCTCACGTCGATCAGCGTCCCCGTGATGTAGCCGGCCAGATCGGAGGCCAGGAAGCAGACGAGGTGGGCGACGTCCCGCGCCTGGCCCCATCGCCGCAGGGTGAGCGTATCCAGGAGCCGGCGCTGGCGCTCGGGCGGCGCTTCGGCGAAGCGGTTCATCTCGGTCGGGATCATCCCGGGCGCATAGCAGTTCACGGTCACGTTCCAGGGGCCCAGCTCCCCGGCCAGCACCCGCGTGAAGTAGTGGACCCCGGCCTTGGACGCCGCGTAGGCCGCGCTGCCCGTGATGGGCACGATGGCCGCGAAGGAGGCGGCGTTGAGGATCCGGCCCCAGCGCTGCCCCTTCATGACGGGAACCACGGCCCGGCACATGAGGAACGTGCCCTTGAGATTGACGGCCTGGTTCAGGTCCCAGGCCTCCTCGGAGAGCTCGTCGACCGGCGCTCCCGGCGCGACGCCGGCGTTGTTGACCAGGATGTCGATCCGGCCGTAGGCGGCGTGCACCGCGGCCACCGTCTCGGCGACTCCCGCAGCGTCCCGCACGTCGCAGAGGTACTGGCGACCGGCCCAGCGCCGGCGCGCGAACTCGGCCCCCACGTCGTCGAGGGACTCCCGGCGGATATCGGTGACGACCGTGGTGACCCCCTCGCCGGCGAGCGTCGCGGCGATCTCGCGGCCAATGCCGCGCCCGGCGCCGGTGACGATCGCGACCTTGCCGCCCAGGTCGATCTGCATCGCGCGCTCCTCCCCGCTTCCGGGCCCGCGTTCCGGCGACCGGCGCCTCGTCTCGCCATGATACTCCGAGGCGCGGTGGGTGGCGGGGCGTCCGCCGGGCAGCCTCCGTTGACTCTGCGGCCGATTGCTTTACTGTGAGACGGGACCCGATCTCCGGCAGAGGAGGCTCGCGCATGCCAGTCGGCAAGCTCATGGGCGCCGAGGTCAAGCGGAAGGAAGACCCACGCCTGATCACCGGGAGGTCGACCTACGTCGGCGACCTCACGCTGCCCGGGATGCATTACGTCGCCTTCGTCCGGAGCCCCCATCCTCACGCCCGCATCCGCGGCATCGAGACCGCCGCCGCCCTTCGGCGCCCCGGCGTCGTGGCCGTCGTCACCGGCCAGGATCTCGTCGGCCGCTGCGCCCTGCTGCCGATCCCCTTCGGGGGTGCCGAGGGCGGCGGGGCCGGGGCCGAGGGCGATGGGCGGAAGCACCACGCGCTGTCGATCGAGCGCGTCCGGTACGTCGGGGAAGCGGTGGCGGCGGTCGTCGCCACCTCCGAGGCCCTGGCGGTCGACGCGGCGGGAGACGTCGAGGTCGACTGGGAGCCCCTCCCCGCGGTGGCCGATCCCCTCCAGGCCATGGCCGACGGGGCGCCCCGGCTCTTCGACGATGCGCCGCGGAACGTCGAGCACGAGAACGCGATCCGGGCGGGCGACCCCGACGCCGCCTTCGCCCGGGCGCACCGGGTCGTCAAGCAGCGGATGGTCAACCAGCGACTCTGCGGCGTTCCCCTGGAGCCCCGGGCGACGCTCGCCGCCCCCGACCCGGCGACGGGCGGCCTGGTGGTCTGGGCCACCACCCAGGCGCCTCACGGGCTCCGGGCGGACCTGGCCACCGCCCTCTCGATGCCGCTGAACCTGATCCGGGTCATCGCGCCCGAGGTCGGCGGCGGCTTCGGGGTGAAGTTCGGGCTGTATCCCGAGGACGCGGTGCTGGCCACGCTGGCGCGCCTCCACCGGATCCCGCTCCGCTGGACGGAGACACGGCTCGAGCACATGGTGGCGACGACCCACGGGCGCGCCCACGTCACCGACGTGGAGGCGGCGGTCGAGGCCGACGGCACCATCACGGCGCTCAGGTTCCACGTGATGGCCAACGTCGGGGCCTACCCCATCTTCACCTTCATCCCCGATCTCACCCTCATGATGGGGGTCGGCGTCTACCGGATCCCGAGCGTGGACCTGCGGACGACCTGCATCTTCACCAACACGACGCCGGTCGCCGCCTATCGGGGGGCCGGCCGACCGGAAGCCGCCTACTACGTCGAGCGCCTGGTGGACCTCGTCGCCGCCGAGCTGGGTCTGCCCCCGGAGGCGGTGCGGCGGAAGAACTTCATCCCGCCGGACGCGTTTCCCTACGCGGCGCCGACGGGCCAGCGCTACGACAGCGGCGAGTACGACCGGGCGCTCACCAGGGTCCTCGAGATCTCCGAGTACGCGGCGCTCCGCGCCGAGCAGCGGGAGCGCCTGGCCCGACGCGATCGGGCCCTGCTCGGCGTCGGGATGGCCTGCTACGTGGAGATGTGCGGCTTCGGCCCCTTCGAGAGCGCGATCGTGCGCGTGGAGCCGAGCGGTACCGTGACGGCCTTCACGGGGACCTCGCCGCACGGCCAGGGGCACGAGACGACATTCGCCCAGATCATCGCCGACCATCTCGGCGTCGACTTCGACCAGATCGTGGTCCGCCACGGCGACACCGCGACGACGCCGATGGGGCACGGCACGGGAGGGAGCCGCAGCCTGGCTCTCGGCGGCTCGGCCATGCTGCGGGCGGCCACCAAGGTCCAGGAGAAGGCGCGGCGGGTGGCGGCGCTGATGCTGGAGGCGGCCTTCGAGGACGTCGTGCTGGCGGACGGGCGCTACCAGGTCAAGGGCGTGCCGGCCCGCAGCCTCACGCTGGCCCAGATCGCCGCCCGCGCCTACGGCGAGCACCTCCCCGAGGCGCTCGAGTCCGGCCTGGAGGCGACCGACTTCTTTCGCCCGGCCCAGCTCGTCTACCCTTTCGGGGCGCACCTGGCGGTGGTGGAGGTGGACCGCGAGACGGGCCAGGTGTCGGTCCGCGCCTTCTTCTCCGTGGACGACTGCGGGCCCCGCATCAGCCCGATCCTGGTGGCGGGCCAGGTGCATGGCGGGCTGACCCAGGGCATCGCCCAGGCGTTGCTGGAGGAGATGGTCTACAACGACGAGGGGCAGCTCCTGACCGGGTCGCTGATGGACTACGCGTTGCCGCGCGCGGATGACCTGCCCTCGTTCGTCACCGCGGAGACGGTGACCGTGACGCCCTTCAACCCGATGGGGGCGAAAGGCATCGGCGAGGCGGCCACGATCGGCTCGACCCCGGCGGTCGTCAATGCGGTGGTCGACGCCCTCCGGCCCTTCGGCGTCCGCCACCTCGACATGCCGCTCCGCCCGGAGCGGGTCTGGCGCGCGATCCACAGCCCCGGCGCGGGAGCCTGACGCGAAGGCGACTCATGATCAGGCTTTTTCCGGCTTCCGGTCGAGCTGGAGCGCCACCGAGTTGATGCAGTAGCGCAGGCCGGTCGGCGCCGGGCCGTCGTCGAACACGTGGCCGAGATGCGAGTCGCAGCGGCCACAGCGGATCTCCGTCCGCCGCATGAGCCAGCTCTCGTCGTCCGCGGTGCTGACGGCCTCGGGGTCGATGGGCGCGGAAAAGCTCGGCCACCCGGTCCCCGAGTCGAACTTCGTGTCGGCGCCGAACAGCGGGTGGCCGCAGCCGGCGCAGCGATAGGTCCCGGGATCCTCGCACTCGTGGTATTCGCCGGTGAACGGGCGCTCGGTGCCGTGCCGCCGAAGCACCTGGTACTGCTCCGGCGAAAGGTCCCGCCGCCACTCGGCGTCCGACTTGGTCACCTTGTCCGCCATGACGCGTTCCTCCCCTGCCAGGCCCAGGCTAGACCCGGCGCGACCCGAGATCAAGCGCCGGCCTTGTGTCCGGGCACCGACCCCGGCTACGTTAATCACGTGGCCTACCCGGGTCCTCGGGGCTGCTCCTGGCCCCCATGAAGCGGGACGTCGTCGGCCGATAGGCGCGAAGGCATGGCTCTCGCCGCGCCGGAGGTCGGTCACTATCGGATTCCGCTGCCCCGGATCCTGTCGGACGCCACCCACGGCGACATCACGCACTTCGAGCTGGTCACGGTGCGCCTGCGGGCCCGGGACGGCGCCGAAGGGACGGGCTACACCTACACGGTCGGCGCCGGAGGTGCCGCCATCCGTGCCCTCCTGGCGCGAGACCTGGCCCCGGTGCTGACCGGCCAGGACGAGGAGCGGATCGCCGACCTCTGGCAGCGCATGTGGTGGCGCCTCCACTACGTGGGCCGGGGTGGCCTGGCCGCCTTCGCCATCTCGGCCGTGGACATCGCCCTGTGGGACCTGCGAGCGCGGCGGCAGCGGATGCCGCTCTGGCGCCTCCTCGGAGGCCACGACCCCCGCGTCAAGGCGTACGCGGGCGGGATCGACCTCCAGTTCCCGCTCGATCAGCTCCAGCGCCAGACCGAGGAGAACCTCGGGCGCGGCTTCCGCGCCATCAAGATGAAGGTCGGCCGGGACCGCCTCCAGGAGGACCTCGCCCGTGTCCGGGCCCTGCGCGAGCTCCTGGGCCCCGACACGCCGCTCATGGTGGACGCCAACATGCGCTGGACCGCCGACCAGGCGATCCGGGCCTCCCGGGCGCTCGCCGAGCACGACGTCTTCTGGCTGGAGGAGCCCACCACCCCGGACGACCTCCCCGGCCACGTCCGCATCGTCCGCGAGGGGGCCCTCCCGGTCGCCGCCGGCGAGAACCTTCGCACCCTCTCCGAATTCGAGCGCCTCATCGACGCCGGCGGCGTCAGCTTTCCGGAGCCCGACGTGTCGAACTGTGGCGGCATCTCGGTGTGGCTCCGGGTGGCCCACGTCGCCGAGGCCCGCCACCTGCCGGTCACGTCCCACGGCGTGCACGACCTCCACGTGCACCTGCTGGCGGCGGTGCCGAACGCCTCCTATCTCGAGGTGCACGGGTTCGGCCTCGAGCGCTTCATCGCGCACCCGCTCGAGCTCGTGGACGGGGAGGCCGTGGCCCCCGAGCGGCCGGGGCACGGCGTCGAGTTCGATTGGAAGGCCCTGGAGACGCTGCCAGCGCCGGCCTGAGACGACGCACAGGAGACGGCCATGGACTACGTCACCCTCGGGAACAGCACGCTCCGGGTCTCGCGCATCGGGCTCGGGTGCATGCCCATGTCCGGGAGCATCTACGGCCAGAGCGACGATGCCAGCTCGATCGCCGTGATCCAGCACGCGCTGGATCGGGGGATCAATTTCCCGGACTCCTCCGACATGTACGGCTGGGGCCACAACGAGGAGCTCCTCGGCCGGGCGCTCAAGGGGCGCCGCCACCAGGCGGTGATCGCGACCAAGTTCGGCCAGGTGCGGAGTCCCGACGGCAAGGCCAACCTGGTCGACGGGCGACCGGCGTACGTGCGGCAGGCATGCGACGCGAGCCTCAAGCGCCTCGCGGTCGACGAGATCGACCTCTACTACCAGCACCGGGTGGACCCCAAGGTCCCGATCGAGGAGACGGTGGGCGCGATGGCGCGGCTCGTCCAGGAGGGCAAGGTACGCGCCCTCGGGCTCTCCGAGGCGGCCCCGACGACCATCCGGCGCGCCCATGCGGTCCATCCCCTGAGCGCGGTGCAGCTGGAGTACTCGCTCCTCTACCGGAATCCGGCCGAGGACACCTTGCCCACCTGCCGGGAGCTCGGCATCTGCCTGGTGGCCTACTCGCCCCTCGGCCGCGGCTTCCTGACGGGGAGGATCCAGAGCCCCGCCGACCTCGCGCCGGGCGACCGGCGTCACCAGCACCCGCGTTTCCAGGAGGCGAACTTCCCGCACAATCTGAAGCTGGTCCAGCGGCTCGTCGAGATCGCCGGCGAGAAGGGCGTCACCCCCTCCCAGCTCGTGCTGGCCTGGCTTCTCGCCCGGGGCGAGGACGTCGTCCCGATCCCCGGCACCAAGCGCACGGCCTACGTGGACGAGAACCTCGGCGCCCTCGAGGTCCGGCTCAGCGCCCGCGATCTCGAGCGTATCGAGGACGCGATGCCGCCCGGGGCGGCGGCCGGCCCCCGGTACCCCGAGGCGCAGATGAAGTCGGTCTACCTCTGAATCCCCGCCGGTGGCCTGCTACGGCGCGCGACAGCCGGTCGACGCCTGGCCACTCCTCCCGCGGATCACGGCGCCGACGCTGATCGTCCGGGGCGAGCGGAGCCCGATCCTGACGCGCGCGATGGCGGCGCAGATGCGCGAGGCTATCCCGGGCGCCGCCAGTGTCGAGATCCCGGGCGCGTACCACCACCTCGTGCTCGACCGCCCGGCGGACTTCACCGCCGTCCTCGACGGGTTCCTCCGCCGGACGGGAGCGGCCGGATGAAGGTCTACGTCGTGACCCGCCCGGACTCGATCCGCGGCATCTACCCGACGTGGGCCGAGTGCAAGGCCGCGACCGCCGGCGTCCCCGGCGCGCGCTACCAGGCCGTGTCGAGCCGGGAGGCCGCCGAGGCGATGCTCCGCGGGGAAGCGATCCGCCTCCCGCCCGGGACTTACGCCTTCGTGGATGGCAACCACATGGGTGGGATCGGTGTCGTCCTCGTCGAGCAGCCCGAGGGCGGGGCCGAGCCCGTCGTGCTGAAGGAGGTCGGCACGACGGCCTACGAGGCCTTCGGCCGGGCACGGATCCCCGGGCTCGAGGCCCGCCCGCGGATCACGGCCGCCGTGGACCGCCTGCGGAACATCCTCACGGAACTCGGGGGCCTCTACACCGCCCTCACGCTGGTGCCGACCGGCACCTCGCTCACCGTGGTCCACGATTACGAGGGCGTCGGGGCGTGGCTGGAGGGACGCTGGAAGGCCAAGGACCCCCTGGTGGCCGCGATCGTCGCCGCGTGCCGGGCGCTGATCGCCGAGCGACGCCTCACGGTGCGCTTCCGGCACCAGCGCGGGCACGAGTCGACCCACGCCGGGCGCAACGACTTCGCCGCCCTGAACGCCCGGGCCGACGCCCTCGCCACCGAGGCGGCCCTGCGCGGACACTGAAGGCCGGCCCGCGAGGTGAGACATGAAGGCGCGAATGCCGTTGATCACCCCGTACTACCTGGCCACCCCGCTCTTCGCGCTCGTGGACTGGCTCTGGGGCGTGAACGTCCGGATCGTTGCGCTCGACGACTACCCGGCGATGAAGTACGGCTACTACGCCCTCTGCCTCGGTTGCGGGTTCCTGACCTGCGTCCGGCCGGCGCTCGCCCCCGTCGTCGGCCTGGGGGAAAGCTCCCTGAACATCGTCCTCCTGGTCCTCGGGATGCTGTTCCCCTACTTCCGTGTCTCCCGGGCGATCCTCGAGGGCCACTCCGTGGTGAACCCGTACCATCCGGGGATGTTCGTCAACTTCGCGATCTCGGGCGTGGTGCTCTACCTGGCGCGTCGCCGCTCGGAGCGGGCGCTCGGCCTCGACCGCCTCTGACACCCTCCGGCTCGGCTCACACGAGCCGGTCGAGGACCTCGCGAGGCACGCGCTCGCGCAGCGTCGGATAGGCCTCGAGGAGGCGCGCGATGTCCGCGAGGTCCTTCTGGCGCTTGCTGGGACGGCGCTCGGCATCCAGGACCGCCCAGATCTTGCCTTGCAGCAGATCGTCGACCCGCGCGACCGGCAGGCGGTGGCCGAGCACGTCCCGGACCGTGGCCCGGTCCACGAAAGACCCGTACCGGGGGTCGAGCTGGATCTGAACCCGCAGATCGGATCCGGGGAGCGTGACGTTGAGACTGTGGGGGAACCGCTCGACCCTGAAGGCTTCCGCCAGCAAGGCCTCGGCCCGAGCGAGCTGGTCGGCCGCGACCACGACATCCAGATCGAGGCTCACCACCGGCTCGACGTAGGCGTTCACCCCCTGGCCCCCGACGAGGCAATACCGGATTCCGTGCTCGGTCAGGAAAGCGATCAGGCGATCGAGCAAATCGACCCTGTCGTGCACCACCGTCTTCCAGAACGTCCGGGCTCGCACGCGCGGCTCCTCCTCATGCAGCCCCTCATCTTATCAGGGCCCGTCACCCAGTCGCGGGAACTCTCGGAGGGGCGGCCGAGGGCTCTCCGGTCCACCGGGAACGCCGTGGGGGGAAACCCGATTGTCAGCCGACGCCGCTCCGCCCTATCATCCCGGGGCACAGTGCGAGGCTCGCTCTCACCCTCTACACCGAGGTGAAGAGCATCCGCCGGGTCGGCCCCGAGCCGGCGCGCTTCGAGGTGCCGGCCGGCTACACGCTGAAGAGATAGGGCCGGGGCCGCGCGGCGCGCCGGAGGCCGTGACCCGCCAGGCTAGCGGTGTGTCGGGAGTTAATCCGGCGCCGACCGCCGAGCGCGTGGTGCATCGAGGAGCGTTCCGAGCGGCGGCTTCGCCGCCGCCACGACGG
>DASYQW010000365.1 GCA_036005065.1 Candidatus Methylomirabilota bacterium
CGCGACCTTCGCAGTGCTGGTCGTCTACCTCGTGGGGCGGTCGCGGCTCGCCCGTCCGTGGCGCCTCGGCATTCAAGGGCTCGCCCTCCTCACCATGATGGCGGTCGGGCTGGCCCGCATCCTCCTCGGCGCCCACTGGCCCAGCGATGTGCTGGCGGGCCTCGCGCTCGGAGCCGCGGGCGCCGCGGCGGCGGTGTGGTGGCACCTCACGCACCCTTCGCCGGAGACCATCCCCTCGACGGAAGATCTCGTCATGAAACGCCGGCTCTTCGGCATCGCGCTCGTGGCGCTCCTGCTCGCCGCCTGTTCTCGGGAGCCTCGACCGGGCGGCAAGCCGCTCGTCGTGGCGACCTTCTCCCCACTCTACGAGTTCTCCCGGCAGGTCGCGGTGACCGGGCCGACGTGGTCTCTCTGGTCCCGCCGGCCGTTGAGCCTCGACCGTCCCGGAGATCCGGCCGAACCTCCGGGTGGCGGTCTCCAGCCGAGTGTGTCGGAGTAATCCGGCGCCGACCACCGAGCGCGCGGTGCATCGAGGAGTGCTCCGAGCGGCGGCTTCGCCGCCGCCACCCCTCCTGGGGGAGGTTTGGGAGGGGGCCGTCGAGGCCCCCTCCCAAGGTCTAGATCGTGCGAGTCCGCGTCACCGTGCCCGCGACCTCGGCGAACTGTGGCCCGGGATTCGACGCGCTCGGCCTCGCCCTCGAGCTCTACAACGAAGTCGAGCTGGCCGAGGCCGAGGGCGTCGACGTCGAGATCGAAGGGGAAGGAGCCGACCGCCTCCCGCGGGACGACGAGAACCTCGTCGTCCGAGGCGCCCGGCTCGTCTACCAGGCGGCCGGTCGCGTCTTCCACGGGTTGCGCGTTCGGCAGGTAAACGCCATTCCCCCGAGTCGCGGGCTCGGGTCGAGCGCGACCGCGTGGCTCGCCGGGATTCTCGGCGCCGACGCCTTGCTGGGCCGGGCGCTGTCGTCGGATGGAATCATGGAGCTCGCGGTGGCGCAGGAGGGCCACCCCGACAATCTCGCCGCCGCGCTCCACGGCGGGCTGGCCGTCATTTGCTGGGACGCCGAGGCACGGGCGGTCCTGACGCTGCCGGTGCCTCCGTATCTCCGCTTCGCCTTGCTCGTCCCCGATCGCGAGAGCTCGACCGCCGAGGCGCGGGCCGCGCTTCCCGCGAGCTACTCCAGGGCCGACGCGGTCTTCAACGTGGGCCGCACGGCCCTCCTCCTGGCCGCGCTGGCTCGCGAGCGCTGGGAGCTGCTCGGCGCCGCCATGGCCGATCGCCTGCACCAGCCGTACCGGGAGCAGGCCCTCTTCCCGTGGCTTTCGCGGGTCACGGCCGCGGCCCGCGCGGCCGGCGCCCATGGCGTGGCGCTGTCCGGGGCAGGGCCGTCGGTTCTGGCCGTCGCGGCCGAGCCCCGGGCGACGGCAGTCGCCGGGGCGATGCGAGACGCGTTCGGTCGCGAAGGGCTCACGGGGCGGACGCTCGTCCTGGCGGCCGATTCCCGGGGCGCCCGGGTGACCGAGCTCCCGGCGTAATTTTCCCATTGACGGCTCTCCCGGCCCGCTGCTATGGTCGGAACAGGCGAGTCCTCCAGCCAGGACAGAAGCGCGACAGACAGCACCGCACGGGAATCGAAACCGAACCAGCAGCGCCTGCCTCGCCGTCCGTGACCCTACCCTCGCCCCCGGTCCCGCCAGTCGACTTCGCTCGATGCCCATCGCGGCCGTGACGTGCCGAGCCCGCCCGCCGGCGGGGGCAAGCCGCGACGGTGCGGCGGCCGTGGCCCCACACGTCTGCCGCGTCGACCCCCACGTCGCGACCACCGAGCGGCCGCTCGGCGACGGCGACGCCGAGAGACGGCTCGAATGAGCGCCGGCCCGGAGATCGTGGGCCGCGGGCGGCGCGGCCGGATGGAGGTGAACGCGGCCCTCGTTCGTCAGGCACCGTCCGGGTTGATCCGCATGCCAGAGGAGACGTGAGGACCATGGAATTCCAGGACAAGGTGTTGGTGTGCCGGGACTGCGGCAAGGAGTTCCTCTTCTCCGCGGGAGAGCAGGCCTTCTACGCCGAGAAGGGCTTCCAGAACGAGCCGACGCGCTGCCGGAACTGCCGGATGGCGCGGAAAGGCGGCGGCAGCGCGAGCACGGAGAGCGGCGCATCGCGCCCGCTGTTCTCCGCCGTGTGCTCCGAGTGCGGAAAGGACACGCAGGTCCCGTTCAAGCCGACGGCCGGGAAGCCTGTGTACTGTCGCGAGTGCTTCCAGAAGCGTGGAAGCCGGACCGGCCGGAGAAGTCCCGCGTACCTCGATTGAGCTCCGGGAAGACGTGACCCCGACCTGACACCAGCAGCCTGTCGGGCTGAGCGCGCGCCGCGGACGGCGCCAGCGCCGCGGGTTCGCCCGCGGCACCTCGTCCTGGGGAACTCTCGGAGGGCCGCTGGGGCCCCTCCGATGGCTCACATCCCGCGTGACCTCACGCCCGTGCGTCCAGGGAAGGCCCTCCGCCCCCGGTTTCCGGAGGGCGGTCGTCCGGTCCACCTCGAGGGTCGCGGAGCGCCTCCACGACCACGAGGACGAAGCCGGCGACCGCCAGCGCGATGCCGCTGGCAATCCCGCCTGCCAGCGGCGCCGGCAGCACCTTCCCGGACAGGAACATCAGGCCGAGACCGAAGGCGAGAAGACCGAAGCCCAGTTGCAGGCGGCCGGTGAACACGGGCTCGGGAGGCGCGTCCATGGCCGCTACTCTAGCAGCGCCGCCGCGGCGCGCACAACCGGGGCCCCGGCAAGTCCCGGAAGGCACGCGAAATGCACTGGAGAGGGTAAAAGACTTGACTGTCATGCTTCCCGACGCTAGGATGAGCGCAAGCCAGCGGACTGGTCGACGCCAGGTCCGGGAGGGCCCGTGGGGCGATGATCAAGAGCGACCGGTGGATCAAGCGCATGGCCCTCGACAAGGGCATGATCCAGCCCTTCGAGGAGCGGCAGGTCCGCCATGGCGCGATCTCCTACGGCCTATCGTCCTACGGGTACGACCTCCGCATCTCGGACTCGTTCAAGATCTTCACCAACGTCTACAACACCGTCGTGGACCCGAAGGCGTTCGATCCGCGGTCATTCGTCGATTTTCAGGGCGAGGTGTGCATCATCCCGCCCAACTCCTTCGCCCTGGGACGCTCGGTCGAGTACTTCCGGATCCCCCGCAACGTGCTGACGATCTGCGTGGGGAAGTCCACGTATGCCCGGTGCGGCATCATCGTCAACGTCACGCCGTTCGAGCCGGAGTGGGAGGGCTTCGTGACGCTGGAGATCTCCAACACGACCCCCCTTCCGGCGAAGATCTACGCGAGCGAGGGGATCGCTCAGGTTCTCTTCTTCGAGTCCGACGAGACTTGCGCCGTCTCGTACGCGGACCGGCAAGGGAAGTACCAGGCGCAGCAGGGTATCGTCCTCCCCAAGGTGTAGGGCACACGCGCAGGGGCGGATAAGGAGGGATCATGGCCGACCAGCAGAAGAAGAAGGTCGAGCGGCCGAAGGGACCGCCCGAAGGCGAGGACGCCAAGGCGAATCCCGACGTCCAGAAGAAGGGCAAGAAGATCAAGGAAGAGCTCGACAAGATCCTGGACGAGATCGACGACATCCTCGAGGAGAACGCCGAGGAGTTCGTGAAGAGCTACGTCCAGCGGGGAGGCGAGTAGCCCCGGTGCCGATCTACGAATACAGCTGCCTCGCCTGTCGCGAGGAGTTCGAAAAGCTCGTGTACGGGCAGATGACCGTGAGCTGCCCGCGCTGCGCGAGCCATGACGTCTCGCGGCGGCTGTCGATGTTCGGTGTGAAGACCGGCTCGACGGTCGCCGGCTCGGCCGGCAGCGGCTGCGGCTGCGCTTCGGGCGGCGGCTGAGGCTGTCGCTGACCCTGGCGGGACGCCAGGGCATCGACAGGGGGCCGTCCGCCCCCTTTTTTCATCTCCGGAAACCGACGGTCGGAGCTACGGGTCGATCATGGTGCAAGTCTTCACGGTGCCGAAGATCAGATGCGCGGGGTGTGCCGAGACGATCACCACAGCCCTGACCGGCCTCCGCGGGGTGATCGCGACCTCCGTCGCGGTGCCCGAGAAGGAAGTCCGGGTCGAGTACGACCCCGCGCGGGTCGACGAGGCCCGGGTCAAGCGCGCCCTCGTCGAGGCCGGCTTTCCCCCGGCCTGACGGGCTCGCCCGCGTGACCCCCGCCTTCTCTCTGGATGCCAAGTACCGCCTCGAGGAGGGGCGGATCTTCCTCTCCGGCATCCAGGCCCTCGTGCGCCTCCCGCTCGATCAGCACCGCGCCGACCGCCGGCGCGGGCTCCATACCGCCACGCTGATCTCCGGCTACCGGGGATCGCCGCTCGGGGGGTTCGACATCACGATCGAGCGGAACCGGGCGCTCCTGGCCGAGCACGACATCGTCTTCATCTCCGGCGTCAACGAGGACCTCGGGGCCACCGCCGTGTTCGGGAGCCAGCTCACGCACCTGTTCCCGCGGCCCCGCTACGACGGCGTCCTGGGGATGTGGTACGGCAAGGCGCCCGGCGTCGACCGGAGCGGCGACATCTTCAAGCACGCGAATTTCGCCGGGGTGGGACGTCATGGCGGGGTACTGGCCCTGGCCGGTGACGATCCCCAGGCGAAGTCCTCGACGCTCCCGACCCACTCGGAGGTCGCCTTCTACGACGCCCAGATCCCCGTCGTCTTCCCGGGCAGCATCCAGGACATCCTGGACCTCGGGCGCCTCGGCTTCGAGCTGTCACGGTACTCGGGGCTCTGGGTCGCTCTCAAGATCGTGACCGACGTCGCTGACGCGGTGGGCACGGCCGAGGTGGCGCCCGGCCGCGTCGTCACCACCGACCCCGGGTTCGTGTACGACGGGCACCGGTGGGAGGCGCGACAGCCCAAGCTCCTGCTCCCGCCCTTCACGCTGGACGTCGAGCGCGAGATCCAGTACGGGCGCCTCGAGGCGGCCAAGGCCTTCGCGGCGGCCAACCGCCTGAACCGGATCACGGTGCCGACACCGGGCGCCTGGCTCGGCATCGCGGCCGCCGGCAAGGCCTACTACGACCTCCGACAGGCGCTCCACGACCTCGGGCTCGACGACGAAGCGCTCCACCGCTACGGCATCCGCCTCCTCAAGCTCGGCCTGCTGTTTCCGATCGAGCCCGGCATCGTGGGGGAGTTCGCCGGGGGGCTCGAGGAGATCCTGGTCATCGAGGAGAAGCGCGCGTTCGTCGAGCTGTTCGTCCGCGACATCCTGTATAGCCGGACGGAGCGGCCCCGCGTGGTGGGAAAGCGCGACGACGCCGGCCGGGTCCTGGTCCCGGCCGACGGCGAGCTCGACGCCGACACGATCGCGCGGATCGTCGCGGGCCGGCTGGAGGGGCGGCTCCGGCTCGATTCGGTCTCGGCCCGGCTGGCCGCCCTCGAGGCGCTCCGCGAGCGCCCGGCTTCGCTCGCCGTCGCCCGCCAGCCGTACTTCTGCTCGGGATGCCCCCACAACCGCTCGACGGTGGTGCCCGAGGGTTCGACGGCGGCGGCCGGCATCGGCTGCCATGGCATGGCGCTCTACATGGACCGCGACGTCGTCGGGATCACGCAGATGGGTGGGGAGGGAGTCCAGTGGGTCGGGCTGGCGCCGTTCACCGAGATCTCCCACCTTTTCCAGCAGCTCGGCGACGGCACGCTCTTCCACTCGGGCTCGCTGGCGATCCGGCAGGCGGTGGCCGCGGGCACCAACGTCACCTTCAAGATTCTCTACAACTCGGCCGTGGCCATGACCGGCGGGCAGGACGCGGCCGGGGCCGTTCCGGTACCGGACCTCACACGCCAGCTCGAGGCGGAGGGCGTCCGCCGGATCCTGGTGCTGACCGACGAGCCCGACAAGTACTCGGCGGACGCGCGATGGGCGGCCGGGGTCGAGGTCTGGCATCGCGACCGGCTCGACGAAGCGCAGCGCCGCCTGCGGGAGATCCCGGGCGTGACCGCGCTCGTCTACGACCAGCGATGCGCCGCCGAAAAACGGCGCCTCCGGAAGCGGGGCAAGCTCCCCGATCCCGCGCTGCGGGTCGTGATCAACGAGGCGGTGTGCGAGGGCTGCGGGGACTGCGGGGTCAAGTCGAACTGCCTGTCCGTCCAGCCGGTCGACACCGAGTTCGGGCGGAAGACGCAGATCCACCAATCCTCGTGCACCAAGGACTACTCGTGCCTGCTGGGGGACTGCCCCTCGTTCCTGACCGTGATCCCGCTCGGCGACCGGCCGGCGCCGGCCCGGCGGCTCCATCGCGTCGACGAGGAGCTCCCGGAGCCCGTCCTCCGGGTCCGCCCGGAGGCGAACGTGTTCCTCACGGGCATCGGCGGCACCGGGGTCGTGACGGTGAACCAGGTCCTGGGGACGGCCGCGCTGCTCGAGGGAAAATTCGTCGCCGGCCTCGACCAGACGGGTCTGAGCCAGAAGGGCGGGCCGGTGGTGTCCCACCTCAAGATCGCGGAGCGCGCGGCCGATGTGGCCGGCAAGGTCGGGACCGGGGAGGCCGACGCCTACCTGGGCTTCGACCTCCTGGTGGCCAGCGCCCCCCAGAACCTGGCTCGCGCGCGGCCGGATCGGACGATCGCGGTCGTCTCCACGACCCAGGTGCCCACCGGGGCCATGGTGGCGTCCCCGGACGTCGAGTTCCCGGACGCGGGCGGGCTCCGGGCCGCCATTCAGCGGGTGACCCGCAAGGACGAGAACGTCTTCATCGACGCGCTCGGGCTGGCCGAGGCCCTGTTCCGTGACCACATGGCCGCGAACATGATCGTGCTGGGCGCCGCCTACCAGGCCGGCGCGATCCCGGTGGGTGCCGGCGCCATCGAGCGGGCCATCGCGCTCAACGGGGTCTCGGTGGAGATGAACACCCACGCCTTCCGGGTGGGTCGCCGGCTCGTCCTCGATCCAGCCTGGGGCGGAACCGTCCAGCGGCGGCGCCCCGGCGCCGTCGAGGTCGCCCCGGTCCTCACCGCGGAGGCCCGACGGCTCTGCGACGCGGTCGGCGCGACCGGCGAGCTCCGACGCCTGCTCGAGGTCCGGGTGCCCGAGCTGATCGCCTATCAGGATGCCGCCTATGCGGCGCCGTACCTGGAGTTCGTCGCGCGCGTCGTCGCGGCCGAGCGGGCCGCGATGCCCGGTGAGACCCGGCTCGGCGAGGCGGTCGCGCGGTACCTCTTCAAGCTGATGGCCTACAAGGACGAGTACGAGGTCGCCCGCCTGCACGTGAAGTCCGAGCTGGCCACGTCGCTGGCGGCCGAGCTTGGCGGTCCGGTGAAGGTGCGCTACCACCTCCATCCACCGGTCCTGCGCGCGCTCGGCTGGCGGCGGAAGATCGCGCTCGGGCCGTGGTTCGCGGGGGTGCTTCGCCTCCTGGCGCGCTTCCGCCGCCTGCGGGGGACCGCCTTCGACCCGTTCGGCTACGCCGAGGTGCGGCGTGTCGAGCGGTCCCTCGTCGGGGAATACCGGGGGCTCGTCGAGCGGGCGCTGGCGGACCTCTCCTCCGAGACCTACGAGCGCGCGCTCAAGGTCGCGCGGCTCCCCGACCTGATCCGCGGCTACGAGGGGATCAAGCTCAGGAACATCGAGTGCTTCCGCGAGGAAGCGCGCGCCCTCGGCATGGTGGAGACCGCCTGAGCCATGGCCAGCTTCAGCCCATGCGGATGCTCCTCGCCTGGATTGCCGGCGCGGGCGTGGCGATCGCGCTTGACCGGCGCCCTCGGCGCCGCCTAGACTCCTCGCAGCTCCCGCAACCTGAGGAGGACACCATGAGGCTCAGCGCAATCGGGCTTGCCGTCACGCTCGCTCTGGGAAGCTTCCTGCCGCTCCCGGCCGGGGCCCAGGCGCCGACGAAGGTCTTTCGGATCGGCTTCCTAGCCCCGGGCGCTCGCCCGGCCGCACCAAACTGGAAGCAGCGCTGGGCCTTCGTCGAGGGGCTCCGCGAGCTGGGCTGGGTCGAGGGGCAGAACATCGTCATCGAGGACCGATGGGCGGAGGCGAAGACGGATCGGCTCCCCGCGCTGGCGGCCGAGCTGGTCCGCTTGAAGGTCGACGCGATCTTCACACGGTCCTGGCCGGCTGCGGTCGCGGCCAAGCAGGCCACCACGACGATCCCGATCGTCATCATGGGCTCTGGCGACCCGGTCGCCACCGGCCTGGTCGCGAGCCTCGCACATCCGGGCGGGAACATCACCGGGCTCGCCGATCTGGCCACGGAGCTGAGCGCCAAGCGGCTCGACCTGCTGAAGGAGACCGTGCCCAGGCTCTCCCGGGTGGCCGTCCTGTGGAACTCGGCGGATGGCGGGAT
>DASYQW010000366.1 GCA_036005065.1 Candidatus Methylomirabilota bacterium
GCCGAGCCACAGCTTCCAGCGCATCAGCCCCCGGCCTCGCGTCGTCCCCGGCCGCCGAGGTCCCCGATCGAGTCCTTCGCGAATCCTCGGCGCGCCCCGACCGTGGTCCGGCCCTCCCGTCGGAGGCGGAACACGCACAGCGCCACCACCGGGACGCCGACCACCACGGCCTCGATGAGCACGGCGATGGCGTTGTGCCAGTTGACGAACGCCGCCCAGCCCCGCCCGTGGTAGAGGTCCCAGAAGGGCGTCACCGGGGCGAGGAAGACCGCCGTCGAGATCGGCCAGAAGAGCGGAATGCCCTGGGGCAGCGTGTGGTCGATGGTGAGGAGGTCGAGCCCGAGGTGCGACGCGTAGGCGACGCCGAGGATGGCGGTGCGCTGCCCGAGGGTGCCGAGCCGAGCCGGGGCGAGGGGGCCGACCACGGAGGCGAAGACGAGGGCCGCCGCCAGGCTGTGCGTGGCCCAGTGGTGGTAGCGGCTGGGATCCCCGACGAGGATGCCGGGCACGAAGTCCAGATCCGCGGCGGCGCCGGCCAGGGCCGCCAGCGCCCACGGGAGGACGCGGCGGAGGGGTGCGCCGCGGGGCGCCATGACGGCATAGACGGCGGCTCCCACGAGCGCGTGGGCGAGGGGCGACGCCATGATCCTTACGAAGGCTTGCGGCCCACCGCGATCAGTGACAGTCCGAAGGGCAGTCGCAGCGCCGCTTCCGCGCGGAGGAATGGTACCAGGAAGTTCTGGACCCGGAGCTGAAACCCCGGCACCCGGGTCCGGCGGAGCAGGACGCTGTTGAGGTACCACCCGGCCACCCCCAGGCGGTTGAAGAAGGTCGTGTCCTCCGCCCGGAAGCCGGCCTCCTGCAAGCGCTCGACCAGCTCGCTCCGCTCGTATCGCCGGTAGTGGTGGATCGACCGGTCGATGGCGCCATAGAGGCGCCGGTGGGCGGGGACGAGCAGGAGGAGCCGTCCGCCCGGCACCAGGATGTCGAAGAGCCGCCGGAGCGCCTGTCGGTCGTCCTCGATGTGCTCGAGGACGTTGAGGCACACGATGGTGTCGAGCCGGTAGGCCGCGAGCGCGGCGGGATCGAAGTCGGCCAGGTCCAGCGGGAGGACGTGGACCCGGGTGTGGCGCTCGAACGTGTTGGCCAGGATCCGGAGGTACCGCGGGTTGAGGTCGGTGGCCAGCACGAACTCCCGTCCGACCAGGTACCGCGTGAGGTTCCCGATACCGGAGCCGATTTCCAGGACTCGCTTCCCGAGGTGGGGGGCGAGCTGCCGGAACATCCAGCGGTTGTACCGCTCCGCGCGGCCCAGCCGGAGCAAGGTCTGGTACCCCGCGTCGGCGTTGTCCTGGTCGTCGACGATGCCGTACTTCAGGATCGTCCACAGGGCCACCACCCCGTCGGTCCAGCGGATCTTCTTGCCCTCCCAGTATCCGCGCCCGGCGTAGGAGATCGGCACCTCGTAGATCCGCGCGCGCATCTTCGCGAGCTTGGCAGTCAGCTCCGGCTCCACGCCGAAGCGGTTCGAGCGGATCCTCAGGCCTTTGACGAAGTCCGCCCGAAGGGCCTTGTACCCCGTCTCCATGTCGGTGAGGTTCAGGTTGGTGACGGCATTCGAGCACAGGGTCAGGAACTTGTTGGCCAAATGGTGCCAGAAGAAGAGGACTCGGCGCGGGGAGCCGGTGAACCGGGACCCGTAGACCGCGTCGGCTTTCCCGTCCAGGATGGGCCCGACGAGCTTCGGGTACTCCCGCGGATCGTACTCGAGGTCGGCGTCCTGGACCAGGATGATGTCGCCGCTCGCCTCCGCGAAGCCCCGCCGGAGCGCGGCGCCCTTGCCCTGGTTGGGCTCCTGATAGAAGATGCGGATCTCGTTCTTCTCGTCGACGGTGCCGCCCCGCCGGGCGTCCTCGAGCTCCGACTCGAGCCGGCGCAGGAAGTCCCGGGTCCCGTCCGTGGAGCCGTCGTCCACGATCACGATCTCCTTGGGGATCGAGACGGCCTGGACACGATCCAGGATCTCCGGCAGCGTGAGCGCCTCGTTGTAGACGGGCATGACCACGCTGAGCCGCATCGGGCGCGGGTGCGAGCTCGGTTCCACGGCCGCAATTATACCCCTATAATGTGCGGGTCCCGCACATGTCGGCAGCTCAGCGGACTCGGCTGTCGCCGGCGGCGCGCTTCCTGCTGGCGGTCCTCCTCTCGGCTGCGGCGGTGCGCTTGGCTCTCCTGTGGCGGCCGCGCCTGTGGTTCGACGAGGCGACCGTCGGGATCATGGGACTCGCCGTCCTACGCGGCGAGCTGCCGATCTACTTCTTCGGCCAGGCGTTCATGGGCGCGCTCGGCGACGCCTATCTGGCCGCCCCCGTCCACTACCTTCTCGGCGCCTCCGCCTTCACGCTCGAGCTCGTCGCGGTGCTGCAGTCTCTTCTCTGGCTGGGCCTCGTCGTGGGTCTCGCCTGGCACGCCTTCGGCCCCCGCGCGGGCCTCTTCACCGCGCTCTGCCTCGCGATCCCCCCCGACTACCTCCTCTACTGGTCTCACGAGGCGCGTCCGCACTACCTGCTCTCGATGGCGCTGGGCACGCTGGCCCTGCTCGTCGCTCTGCGCGCGCCCCTGAGGCCCCCGCGCCGCGCCGCGCTCGGCGCCGGTCTTCTCGGCTTCGTCCTCGGCCTCGCCTTCTGGACGAACTTCCTGTCGCTCGTCTTCTTCCCGGCGGTGGCCGTCCTCCTGCTGACCCGGGGCGTCCGGCTGCGGATGGTCCCGGTCGCCCTGGTGGCGCTCCCGACCTTCGTCCTGGGGAGCCTGCCGCACTGGCTCTATGGCCTTCCGCACGACACGGCCTTTCCCCCGGCCGGCGATCGCATCAGCGCTCCCGAGCTGCTGGCCCACGCCCTCGCATTCGCGCGGGTAGCCTGGCCCACGCTGGCCGGGGTTCCCCGCCCGCTGCGGGACAGCGTCGGCGAGGCCGCGATCGGCCTTGGCCTGGCGAGAGGCGCGCTGTCGCTGGCCCTTGGCCTCCTGTACGGCGCGGCCGTGATCTCGACCATCCGCGCGATCCGGCGCGCCGGCCCGGCCGGCCGCAGCCTGAGCCTCGCTCTCGTCGCGCTGGTCGTGGTGAGCGTGGGGGTGGCGGTGGGCACGGAGTACGGCGAGAGCCTCGAGGGCGATCCGCGCTACCTGCTTCCTCTCTACACGGCCCTCCCGATCCTGGTCGGCCGCTGGCTGGCGAGCCTGGCGGCCACCCGGGCGGCCGCCGCCATGGTGACGGCCTTGCTGGCGATCCACGCCATCGACGCGGCGACCGGCTCCCTTCGCGTGTTCATGCCCGAGATGGGCGCGGCGGTCAACGCCGACGTCGTGAGCCGGCGGGCGACGATCGCCTCCCTCGAGCGGGCCGAGCTGCGTCGCCTCTACGCGCCCGACTTCGGGCTGCGGATCCTCACCTTCACCTCCCGCGAGCGCGTCATCTTCTCGAGTCCCTACGAGGAGATCTATCCGCGCTACGCCCTCGCCGTCGACGGCGCCCCGGCGCCGGGCTGGTGGCTGGGAGGCCGCTCGGCCCTGTTCGAGGAGAACCTCCGGGCGCTGGGAGTCCGCTTCGCCTACCGCGAGCTGGGCCCCTACGCGCAGGCGTACGTGGACTTCGAGCTGCCGGAACAGGCGCTGCGGGAGCTCGACCCCGGGCGGCTCCGCGCCACCGCCAGCGAGGGCCCGGCGGTCGCCGACCGGATCCTCGACCGCGACGCGGCGACGCTCTGGAGCACTGTCCGGCCCCAGGCCGGCGGCGAATGGATCCAGCTCGACCTCGGACGGCCGGAGCCCATCGCGATGGTGCGCTGGCTGCCGGGCACATACCAGGAAGTGCCCACCGGCCTCCGGCTCGAGGCGTCGCTCGACGGCCGCGCGTGGCAGCGTCTCCTCGAGGTGCCGCGGTACTTCGGGCCGCTCTACTGGTCGGCGGGCCGCCCGATGGGCCGCGTGCGAAGCGGGCGCGTGGAGCTCCGGACGCCGCCGACGCCGGCGCGCTACCTCCGGATCACCCAGACCGGCCGGAACCCGCGCTGGCCCTGGACCATCCGCGAGCTCTTCGCCTACGCGGCGTGTCCGGTCGCGCCGGCCGCGCGGCCGGTGGACGACGCGACGCTGGCCCGCGCGATCGGCGCGGCGGGGGTGACGCGCCTCTACGCCGATCACGGGTGGGGGAGCCGCGTCGCCCTGGCCGACCCGGAGATCCGGATCGTGCCGGCGAATCTCCACCTCGACGCGTACGGGTTCGACGGAGCCGCCGCCGACCTCATGGCGCCGCCGGTCCGCTGGGATTCGAGGTCCGGCGCGCTCCTCGAGCCGGCCGACGTGGAAGGCTTCACGGCCATGGCGCGGGCCGGCGGCCTCGGGTTCCGGTCACGCTCGATCGGAGGTCTCACCTTGTTCACGCATGCCGCCCCGCCGCCGCGGCCGGGGACGCCGCTGCCGGTATCGGCTCTCCGCGCGACCGCCTCGCGCAATCCCGATCAGGCCCCGCGCGCCGTGGACGGCGATCCGCGCACCGGCTGGGCGAGCGGGCATCCGCAGACACCGGGTGACTGGGTGCGGATCGATCTCGCGCGACCCCACCTGGTGCGGGCGGTGCGCCTGTGGACCGCGTCGGCGGCCGACACGCCCCGCGGCGTGGACCTCGAAGGCTCGACCGACGGCGTGACCTGGCGGCCCATCGGTGTCGAGACGCACACCGAGGGATTGCTCCGGTGGGGCGGCATCACGCTCCTTCGCGACCGGGCCGAGGCGCTTCGCCTGGACTTCGCCCCAATGACGCTCCGGGCGCTCCGGCTCACGCTCACGCGCGTCGATCCCGCATTCGACTGGGCCATCGACGAGCTGGCGGTCTTCGCCGCCGAGTAGGCGAGCGCAGCGCGAGCGGGCAGCCGCCTCTTGTCTTGTCCGATTCTGGACTCTGCTATACTCGGCGCATGCGCACGCTCGTCACGGGCGGCACCGGGTTCACCGGAAGCCACCTGGTCCGCCGTCTGCTCGAGCGAGGTCACGAGGTGCGGGTCCTGGACGCCGCCCGAGGACTCGCGCACGATGAGCTCAGCCGGGCCGGCGCGCAGATCACGCTCGGCAGCGTGACGGACGCCGCGTTGGTGGACCGGCTGGTCGCCGGCACCGATCTGGTGTTCCACCTCGCCGCGGCCTTCCGTCAGATCAACCTGCCCAAGCGCGCCTACTGGGAGATCAACGCCCAGGGCACCCGCCACATCGCCGAGGCCTGCCTGCGTCATCATGTCCGGCGCCTGGTTTACTGTTCGACGCAGGGCGTCCACGGTCACATCAAGGACGTCCCCGGCCACGAGGGCTCGCCGATCGCGCCCGAGGACTACTACCAGCAGACGAAGTACGAAGGAGAGGTCGCCCTGTGGGAAGTGGCTCGGCACGGGCTCGAGGCGACCGTGATCCGCCCCATGGGCATCTACGGGCCGGGCGATCCCGGGCGCTTTCTGATGCTGTTCCGCGCGGTCCGCCGGGGACGGTTTCTCATGTTCGGCGACGGCGAGGTCTTCTACCACCCCTGCTACATCGACAACCTGGTGGACGCCTTCGAGCTGGCCGCCGAGGGACCGAAGGCGGTCGGGGAGACCTACCTCATCGGAGACGACCGCTACGTGTCGCTGAACGAGCTGGTGCGGGAGACCGGCGCGAGCCTCGGGGTCGACGTCAAGATCGTGTACCTGCCCTACGCCCCGCTCTGGATGGCTTCGGCGCTCTGCGAGGCCGTGTGCCGGCCGCTCGGCGTCGAGCCCCCGTTGTTCCGCCGCCGGGCCGAATGGTTCCGGCAGACCCGGGCCTTCAGCATAGACAAGGCGCGCCGAGAGCTCGGCTTCGTCCCCCAGGTCCCGCTGGCCGAGGGGCTTCGACGCACGGCGGCGTGGTACCGGGATCACGGCTATATCTGATGGATTCGTCAAGGACGGCCGGTCTGATCAGCTGTCCTAGGCTGGGGGGAGGCAGGCCCGAACCGTTCGCCGCCACGGCCGGGACCCTGTCCCGGCCGCTCGTCGATCAGAACGGCTCCGGCGACTGCCGGGAGGGCCGTCGGAGGGGGGCGTAGCCCCCCTTCCGAAGATATGTGCGGGATCGCCGGCGTCCTCGAGTACCGCGAAGGGCACACGGTCCCCGGCCATCTCCTGGAGGCCATGGGGAAGGTCATCGAGCACCGGGGACCCGACCAGGGCGGGATCTACCAGGACGGACCGGTCGGCCTGGTGGCGCGGCGACTCAAGATCATCGACCTCTCGCCGGCGGGCTCCCAGCCGATCGCCAACGAGGACGGCTCGATCCAGCTCGTCTACAACGGCGAGATGTTCAACCACGAGGCGCTCCGGCGAGAGCTCGAGGTGCTCGGGCACAAGTTCCGGGGCCGCTGCGACAGCGAGGTCGTGGTCCACGCCTACGAGGCGTGGGGACCCCGGTGCGTCGAGCGCTTCCGCGGCTTCTTCGCCTTCGGCCTGTGGGACGGACCGCGGCGGCAGCTCGTGCTCGCCCGCGATCGGATCGGGATCAAGCCGCTCTACTACGTGGAGCGGCCCGACCGGCTCGTCTTCGGCTCCGAGATCAAGGCGATCCTCGAGCACGCGGACGTCCCCCGGGCGATGGATCTCCAGTCCGCCTACCACTACCTCGGGTACGAATTCGTGCCGGGGCCGGCCACCATGTTCCAGGGAATCACGAAGCTCCCGCCCGGGTCCATCCTGGTGGCGCGCGACGGTCGGCTCGAGGTCCAGCCCTACTGGGAGCTCCGGTTCTTCGACACCGCCCTCGACCCGGAGGCCCTCGAGCGCCGTGTCCGCGACGCGTGCCGCGACGCGGTCCATGCCTGGATGATGTCCGACGTGCCGGAGGGCGTCTTCCTGTCCGGCGGCCTCGACTCCACCGCGGTCCTGGCCTTCGCGCGCGAAGCCACCTCGGGGCCGCTGCCGACCTTCACGATCGGCTACGCGGATCCGTCGTTCAGCGAGTGGGAGTACGCGCGGGAGGCCGCGCGCTACTACGGCACGGAACACCGAGAAATCACCATCGCCCCGATCACGCCGGCGGTCATCGAGGAGGCGGTCTGGCACCTGGACGAGC
This sequence comes from Candidatus Methylomirabilota bacterium, assembly GCA_036005065.1. NCBI lineage: Bacteria > Methylomirabilota (SeqCode) > Candidatus Methylomirabilota bacterium. Next base: position 7,132 of record DASYQW010000366.1, read on the forward strand.
CGATGACCGATCTCTCGGCCCTCCCGCTCTTCCTGCTCTGCCAGGAGGCGCGCCGGGACGTCACCGTCTGCCTGTCGGGGGAAGGGGGCGACGAGGTGTTCGTCGGCTACGACCGCTTCGTGGCCTCCAAGGCCGAGCCGCTCTACCGGCTCCTGCCCCGACCGCTTCGCCGCGGGATCATCGAGCCCCTGGTGACGCGCCTGCCCGACCAGGAGCAGAAGAAAGGCCCGCTGGTCGTCCTCCGGCGCTTCATCGAGGGCGCGCGGCTCGACCCGGAGGGCGGCCACATGCGCTGGCAGTACTTCGGATCGCCGGAGCTCGACGCGCGCCTCTTCCGGGAGACCGTGCTCCGCTCGGTCGACCGCGACCGGTTCGCGCCCATTCGGCGGGCCCGCGAGCGGTGCAACTCGCCGCGGCGGCTGGACCGGGAAATCTTCGTGGACACGCGCTTCACGATGCCCGACTCGGTCCTCATGAAGGTCGACAAGATGTCCATGGCCCACGCGCTGGAGGTCCGGGTGCCGCTCCTGGACCATCATCTCGTCGAGCTCGCCGCCACGATTCCGCCGCGGCTCAAGTTCCCCGGCTTCCGGACGCGGGCCATCTACCGCAAGGCGCTCCGCGGCGTCCTGCCGCCCCGGATCCTGACCCGCGGCAAGCAGGGATACAGCCTGCCTCTCAAGCAGTGGCTCCGGCAGGAGCTCCGCGACTACACGATCCGACTGCTGAACGGCTCGGAGGTCATCCGAGCATACTTCGACCGCGACGGCGTGAACTGGATGATGGCCGAGCACCTCGCGCGCCGCGCCAACCACAACCACACCTTGTGGGCGCTCGTCAATCTGGCGCTGTGGCACCGGCGGTTCATCGAGGGAGTGTAGCGCCGTGCCGATAACCGTCGCATCCCGTCGTCCTCGGTCGTCGCCGGCCCTCGACGTATGCGGCCGCCATGGCATGTGCGGAGGAGAGCTCCGAGCGCGGGCTTTGCCCGCGCCACCTTCCTGGGGGAGGCCTCGGAGGGGGCCGTCGAGGCCCCCTCCGAGGAGCTAGGCCGGCAGTGGCCAAAGGCGGCCCCGGGTGGTTCCTCCTTCGGGTCGCGATCAGCGTTGGGCTCCTGGTGCTCCTCTTCCTCTTCATCGATCGCGCCGCCCTGGTCCAGCGGCTGGCCGGGGCCGAGCCGCCGCTTCTCCTCCTGATCGTCGCCCTCCTCACCGCCGACCGCCTGCTCATGGCCTGGAAATGGTGGCTCCTCGTCCGCGGGCGCGCGGCGGCGGTGAGCCTCTGGGCAGCGATCCGCGCCTACTACGTGGCGTCGTTCGCCGGCTGGTTCCTGCCGATGACGGTGGGAGCGGACGCGGTGCGGGTTGCCGCTCTGGCCGGGGAAGGCCGTACGCCCGGGCTCGTCGCCTCCGTGGTGCTGGAACGCGCGGTGGGCGCGCTCGCCCAGGCCGTGCTGGCCACGATCTCGCTCGGCACGCTGATCGCGCTCGGCCTCGGCGCCGAGATCGGCCCGGCGGAGCGGTGGGCGGTGGTCGGCGCGGTGGTCGCGGCGTTTTTGGCCTTCCCGTTGTCGTTCCGGGGGGCGGCCTGGACCGCGCGGCGCATGGGGCCGGGTGGCGGATGGCGGAAAATCTGCCGGGCACTGGCCGAGGCCTACGCCAGCTACGCGAGCGCCCCGGGGCTCGTGCTGGTGTTCTTCGGCCTCACGCTGCTGGAGGGCTGCATCCCGGTCGCCTACCACTACCTCACGGGTCGGGCCATCGGCCTGGATCCCGGGTGGACCTTCTACATCGCGACGATCCCCCTCGTCTTCCTGGTGGCGCGGCTGCCGGTGAGCCTGGGCGGCCTGGGGGTCCTCGAGGTGTCCTTCGTGTACCTCGCGACGCTCCTCGGCCTGGGCCGCACCGAGGCGTTCTCGATCGCGGTGCTGGCCGAGGCGCTCGTTCTCCTGTCGCTGATCCCGGGTGCCATCGCCTACCTGTTCCCGGCGGCGGCGCCGGTGGCGGTGCATCCGCGGGAGCGCCTGCCCTGAGCGCGGGCGCGTGAGGTCCTGATGACGGAGCCACGGGACGAGCGGCTCTCGGATGTTCCCCGGGCCCTCTTCGACGACCGGCGCTCAGCCGGGCAGCGCTACATGGACCTGTTCGTCGGTGAGCGCGGCTGGTGGCCCCTGGTGCGCTACGAGACGGTGATGCTCCTGGCCTCCTGGGTTCCCGGGGCCCTCGGGCTCCTCCTGCGCTCCCGGCTGTATCCGCGCCTGCTCGGGGCCTGCGGCCGGAACGTCTCCTTCGGGGTCAACGTGACGCTCCGCCATCCGCGGAAGATCCGCATCGGCGACGACGTGGCCGTGGACGACGGCTGCGTGCTCGACGCCAAGGGGACCGCCAACGAGGGGATCCGGATCGGGCGCCGCGTCTTCCTGGGTCGAAACACCATTCTCACCTGCAAGGATGGCGACATCGTGCTCGAGGACGGTGTCAACATCTCCTATCACTGCGCGGTGTTCTCGGCCTCCTCCGTCCGGATCGGCGCCGACACGTTACTGGCGGCCTACTGCTACGTGGTGGGCGGAGGCCACGACTTCGATCGCACGGACGTGCCGGTGATCCGGCAGGGCCGCCCCTCGAAGGGCATCGAAATCGGAAGCGGCGTCTGGCTGGGCGCGGGGGCGGTCATCCTCGACGGGGTCGGTGTGGGTCACGACGCGGTCGTCGGCGCCCATGCCGTCGTCACGCAGGACGTCCCGCCGTTCGCGGTGGCGGCCGGGGCGCCCGCGCGGGTGATCCGCGACCGCCGAGAGCCAGGATGACGGTGTCGGCACCGCCGCCACCGGCGGCGCGGTACGGAAGGGGAGTGGGTGGGCCGCCGCCGGGCGAGTACCCACCGCCGGCTGCCAAGTGGAGTCCCGGAGCCCTCGCCCGGTGGGGCGCCGCCCTGCTGGTCTCGGGCGGGCTCCTCGCCTATCTCTTCGTATCCCGAGACGTCGACCCCCGGGCCATCGGCCCGATGGTGAGCGCCATCTCGCTTCCAGGCGTGGCGGCCTTCGTCCTGGTGTCCCTCGTGGCCCTCGTCCTGCGCGCGCTCCGCTACTGGATCCTCCTGGAGCGGCGGGCGCCTCTCTGGCCACTCACGCTCGTCACCCTCGTCCGCAACCTCTTCGTGGACCTGGTGCCGGCGCGGGCCGGGGCGGCGGCGAGCTACCTCTATCTGGTGACGGCCCGGCTCGGGCTCCCGGCGGAGGCGGCAATCGCGTCGTTCGCGCTCTCCTTCGTCCTGGACACCCTGGCCCTCGCCCCGCTGCTGCTCCTGGCCGTCTTGCTGGCGGGGACGGGGCCGCTCCCGCCGCTCGTGCTGGTGGGCGGGAGCCTGGTCATCCTGGTGGGCGCCATGGCGGCGTTGCTGGTGCTCGCCCCGGTGCTCCGGGTGGCGGCCAACGTCGCCGCCCGCCTGCCGGGCCTTCTGGCGCGTGCCGCGACGCCGCTCAAGCGCGCGGCCGCCGAGGTCCGCCAGCTCGACGTCCGCCGGGTGCTGGTGCCGGCCTTCGGGCTGTCGCTGCTCTTGCGGGTGGCCAAGTACGGCGCCTACTACTGTCTCCTCCAGGCGCTCCTGGTCGGCCAGGGACATGCGTGGTGGAGCCTCGACTTTCTCCGGGTCTTCCTGAGCGTGGCCGGGGCCGAGCTGGCGGCCTCGCTGCCGCTGCCGACGATCGCGAGCCTGGGCCCCTACGAAGCCGTCGGCGCGCTCGGCTTCGAGCAGTGGCTGGGGTTCGGGCGCGAGCTGGCGACGCTGGCCGCCACGGCGTTCCACGGGCTGTCGCAGATTCACGATTACAGCCTCGGCCTCCTGGCGCTCTCGTGGATCATGGCGCCCTGGGCCGGGCGGTATACTGGGGCGAGGTGATGCTGCGCAAAGTCGTCATCGGAGGCGCCCTCGGTCTCCTCCTCGGGGCCGGGGCGGTCGCGGCGCTGCCGCGGGTGGCCCACGACCTCCCCAAGCCCCTGGCCGAGGTCGCCCAGCTTCCGGAGCGGCTCTGGACGCGCGTCTTCCCGCCGCGCACGCCGAAGCGCCAGCGGCTCGACGGGCTGACGGGCCCGGAGCGGGAGGCGGCGCGGGCACTGGGGCGGCGGCTCGACGGGCTCATCGTCTGGTCGTCGAACCGGAGCGGGAACCATGAGCTCTACCTGCTCGATCTGGGGGAGCAGGCGGTCCGGCGCCTCACCAACCATCCGAACGTCGACTTCTTCAGCCGCTTCTCCCCCGACGGGCGGCGCATCGTGTTCCTCCGAAGCCAGCGGGAGTGGGTGAGCTTCCGCGAGTCGACGGCCTGGGACGTGATGCTGATCAACGTGGACGGGACGGGCGAGGAGCGGATCGCCCGAAGCGGATACCATCCGACCTGGACGGCCGACGGGCGGGCGGTGATCTTCCACCGTGAGATGCAGGTCTTCCGCTACGACCTCGACAGCCGGCAGGAGACGCTGATCTTCGAGGCGAAGAAGCACGTTCCCGGGGTCACCGAGATCGGCGACTTCGAGCTGGGGCCGGACGGCACGCGGCTCGCGTTCGGGCTCCGGGGGCCGTTTTCCGGGGCGGCCGTCTACGACCTCAAAGGGGGGACGCTTGCGCCGCTGACCAAGGTGCAGGCGTGCCAGCCCACGTGGGCGCCCGACGGGCAGAGCCTGGTGTGGATCGAGATCGAAGGGCATGGCGGCACCCGCGTGATGACGGGCCGGCCGGACGGAAGCGACCGGCGCGTGTTCATGGACCTGCCGGGCGCCTACAGCCACGAGTACTTCCCCAAGCTCGCCAACGACGGCCACTGGCTCGTCTGGGGGGCGGCGGCCGAAGGGCACGAGCACGACCGCGCCGACTACGAGATCTTCGTCTGGGAGATCGGCACCCCGCCGACCGAAATCGTCCGCCTGACGCACCACGAGGCGAACGACCAGTGGCCCGACCTCTGGGTGCGGCCCCGCCGCTAAGTCATTTCGGGGGGTCTCGGAAGACCCCCCCGATGCCCCCCGGTCGTGGCGGCGGCGAAGCCGCCGCTCGGAGCACTCCTCGACCCACCAGGCGCTCGGTAGTCTTTTCGGGGGGGTCTCGGAAGACCCCCCCGATGCCCCCCCCGTTCGTGGCGGCGGCGAAGCCGCCGCTCGGAGCACTCCTCGACCCACCAGGCGCTCGGTGGTCGGCGCTCGGTGGTCGGCGCCGGGTTACTCCGACACCCTGCTAGCCCCAATCGGCGAATACGCGAAGCGGGCCCTGGAAGGGAGAGGGAGCGGAGTAGGAGCGGCTATCGGAGCGCTGGCGCGGGTACTGTATTCGTCGTTCAGGGCTAGTATCGGGGTCAGAACTTCTCGAGGAGGTCGCTCAGGTACTCCATCAGGTGCCACTTCACCGTCTTGTAGAGGGCGCCTGAGAAGAGCAGCGCCCCCAGCACCTTCGCCCGCTCGGCCAGCCTGGCGTCGGACGTCGCCCGCCGGTAGAGCGTGCTGTGGGGACGGCTCACCTCCTCGAGGGGTCGCTCCGCCGTGTAGTAGTAGAGCGCCACCGACTTCCGGCTCATCGTCGGCGGGCACTTGAGCGGCCGCGGGTGGCCGTGAAAGGCGACGTCGGTGGTGCTGAAGATGACGCAACGATTCAGCGCCGGGACGACGCTCTTCCCGCAGCCCGACATGTCGGGACGCCACAGCTCGAGGTTCCCGTCCCACTCGCCCCGCCACTCGCGGTTCAGGTAGAGGAGGAGGTTGAGCCGCCGGTGATAGCCGGTGGCGGGATGGTAGTTGAAGTCCGCGTGGACCCTCAGGTACCCGCCCGGCACGATCTGGTGGAGCCCGCCGCCCTCCAGCTCACCGTCGGCCGAGAGGCCCGCGATGCCCGTCAGCGCCTCCAGGTACTCGAGCAGGGGCGGCGAGTTCAGCTCCCGGATCACGGCCTGAAAGAGCTCGGGCAAGGCGCCGAGCGTGTTGCAGGCGAACTTATGCGAGTTCAGGTGGAGGTGGTGCTTCCACAGGGTGTGATCGACTTTCGGGAACTGCGCCTCGAGGGCGGCGGCCACCTCGGCCTTCAGGAAGCCGTCGATGACGATGTGGGGAAACGGCGACGCCGCCTGGTAGGCGGCGGGAGCGCCCGCGAGCGTCTCGCGCAGACGCTCCTCGTCGATGTAGTCCATCCCGGCTCCCCCCCTGGGCGGGGATTATATCAGGGTTCCCCCGGGCCATGGAAATCGAGGGGTCCCGCGCCCGGGGGCCTATACTTGGGCCGTGGGCCTGCGACGGGAGGCAAGGCCGTGAACGTGCTGGTCACCGGCGGGGCGGGGTTCATCGGGAGCTTCGTCGTCGACGCCCTGGTGGCGCGAGGCGATCGGGTGCGGATCCTCGATAGCCTCGACTCCCAGGTGCATCCCGGCGGGGCGGCCCCCCGGTATCTCCACCCCGAGGCGGAGCTCCACCGCGGCGACGTCCGGGACGCCCCGACGGTCCAGCGGGCCCTGGCCGGGATGGACGGCGTGCTCCACCTGGCGGCCGTGGTCGGGGTGGGGCAGTCCATGTATCAGGTGGACCGCTACGTCGATCACAACGGCCGCGGGACGGCGGTGCTGCTCGACGAGGTGATCAAGGGCCGGGACGCGGTCCAGAAGCTGGTCGTCGCCTCGTCGATGAGCCTCTACGGAGAGGGGAGCTACGTCTGTCCGGCCTGCGGGCCCGTGTCAGACGATGAGCGGTTCGCGGCGGCGGCCGCCGCCCGCCGCTGGGAGATCGCGTGCCCGAGCTGTGGCGAGCGGCTCGTCCCGGTGCCTACGGGGGAGTCCAAGCCGGCCCGCGCCACCTCCGTCTACGCCATCACCAAGCGTCTCCAGGAGGAGCTGGCGCTGGCGATCGGCCGGGCCTACGGGATTCCCACGGTCGCCCTGCGCTTCTTCAACGTGTACGGTCCCCGCCAGTCCCTGTCCAATCCCTACACCGGGGTGGCGGCCATCTTCATGAGCCGGCTGCGGAACGGGCGCCCTCCGCTCGTCTTCGAGGACGGCGAGCAGAGCCGCGACTTCGTGTCGGTTCACGACCTCGTGCGCGGCATCCTGCTGGCCCTCGACCGGGACGAGGCGAACGGAGGGATCTACAACGTGGGGACCGGGGCGCCGGTCACGGTGCGCCAGATCGCCGAGGTCCTGGCCGAGCTCCTGGGGGTCGCCATCCCACCCGAGATCACCCACCGGTTCCGCGCCGGCGACATCCGCCACTGCTTCGCCGACATCGGGCGCATCCGGCGCGACCTGGGCTACGAGCCGCAAGTGACGCTCCGCGAGGGGCTCCGAGAGCTCGTCGCCTGGAGCCGGGACGAGCCCGCGGTCGACCGCGTCGAGGAGGCCACCGAGGAGCTGCGGACCCGGGGACTGGCGTAACGCGCGCGGCCGGCCGAGGCCGGGCCATCGTCGCCGCGTGGTATGATCGGCTGACGACGAGGCCGGGAGGAATCGTGGGGCAGAGTGTCGTGGTCGTCATGCCCGCGTACAACGCCGAGGCCACCCTCGAGCGGACCTGGCGCGATCTCCCCCGGGACATGGTGGACGAGGTCATCCTGGTGGATGACGCCAGCCGTGACCGCACGGTCGAGATCGCCCGCGACCTCGGTCTGACCGTGATCGTGCATTCCGAGAACCGCGGCTACGGCGCGAACCAGAAGACCTGCTACCGGGCCGCCCTCGAACGCAAGGCCGACATCATCGCCATGATCCATCCCGACTACCAGTACGACGCCCGCCTGCTCCCGCTCCTCGTCGGCTTCGTCGAGCTCGGGATCTGCGACCTCGTCCTGGGCTCCCGGGTCCGGAGCCGGGCGGAGGCCCTGGCCGGCCACATGCCGGTCTGGAAGTACTTCGCCAACCGGGCCCTCACCATCACCGAGAATCTCGTGCTCGGCCAGAACCTCGGCGACTTCCACTCCGGCTTCCGCGTCTATGCCCGCACGGTGCTGGAGACGGTCCCCTTCGAGCGGAACTCGGACGACTTCGTCTTCGATTCCGAGATGCTCGTCCAGGCCGCCCACTTCGGATTCCGGATCGGCGATTGCCCGGTTCCCGCGCGGTACTTCGCGGAGGCGTCCTCGATCGGCTTCCGCCGGAGCGTCGTCTACGGGCTCGCGACCCTCCGGGTCCTCTTCCAGTTCGTGGCCCACCGGGCGGGGGTGCTCGACTGCCCGCTGTTCCGTCCGCGACCGGCGCCCGGCGCTTCATGAGATTCGGGCGGCTCCAGCCTTACGGCCTGGCGGTGGGGGCGAGCGTGGCCGCCTTCCTCCTCTCGCGCCTGCTCGAGCCGCTCATCGACCCGACGGAGTTCCCGCTCTTCCTGGGCGCCGTCATGCTCAGCGCCTGGTACGGCGGCCTGGGGCCGGGGCTGCTGGCCACCGCCCTGGGCATCGCGACCGGCTTCTCCTTCTTTGTCCCGGCGACGCCGCTCGGGGAGCTCAGCTGGAACACGTGGGTCCGGCTCGGCGTGTTCCTCGTGGAAGCCCTGGTGGTCAGCGGCCTCACCGGAGCCCTGCGCGCGTCCCAGGCGCGGGCCGAAGCCCTCGTCGCCCGGACCGAGGCGGCGCGGGCCGAGGTCGAGACCGCCGCCCGCCGGATCCAGGACCTCCAGCAGGTGACCGACGCCGCCCTCGCCCACCTGCGCCTCGACGATCTCCTGCCGGAGCTGATCCGGCGGATCCGGCAGACGCTGCCGGCGGACACGGTGGTGATCCTGCTGCTCAGCGAGGACGAGCAGGAGCTCCTCGTGCGGGCCGCCTATGGGCTCGAGCAGGAGGTCCGGGAGGGCGTCCGGATCCCGGTCGGCCGCGGCATCGCCGGCCAGATCGCCGCCCGCCGCGAGCCGATCATCCTGGAGAACCTGTCTCAGGTCGAGATCTCGAGCCCGGTCCTCCGCGCCAAGGGGCTCCAGTCGCTCCTCGGCGTCCCCCTCATGGTCGAGGGTCGGGTCATCGGGGTCGTTCATGTCGGGACGCTGCGGCCTCGCTCGTTCACGGACGACGACACCCGGCTCCTGCGTCTGGTCGCCGACCGGATCGCCCTCGCCATCGACCACGCCCGGCTCTACGAAGCGGCCGAGCGGGCGCGCGCCGCCGCCGAAGCGGCCGAGCGGCGCTTCCGGCTGCTGGTCGACGGCGTGCCCGACTACGCCGCCTACTTGGTCGACCGCGAGTACCGGATAGCGAGCTGGAACGCCGGCGCCGAGCGCATGAAGGGCTACCGGGACGACGAGATCATGGGGCAGCCGTTCGCGCGGTTCTATCCGGACGACGAGGTCCGGCGAGGCGCCGCCGAGCGGGCGCTGGCCGGGGCGGCCGCCGAAGGCCGGTGGGAAGAGGAGGGCTGGCGGGTCCGGAAGGACGGCTCGCGCTTCTGGGCGAGTGTGCTGGTCACGGCCATGCGCGACGGCGCCGGGCGGCTCCTCGGCTTCTCCGTGATCAGCCATGATCTGACCGAGCGACGGCGGGCGGCGTCGACCCGCGCGCGTCTCCTCGACCAGGTGATCGCCGCCCAGGAAGAGGAGCGGCGTCGGGTTGCCCGCGAGCTGCACGACGAGACGGGCCAGTCCCTCACCTCGCTCCTGGTCGGGCTCCGCACCGTCCACGATGCCGACACGCTCGAGGCCGCGCGAGTCCGCGCGGCGGAGCTCCGGGAGATCACCGCCCGCACGCTGGCCGAAGTGCGGCGCCTCGCCTGGGGCCTCCATCCGAGCGCGCTCGACGAGCTCGGGCTGGTCGCCGCGCTCGAGCACCATGCGGCCGAGTACACGCAGGCTCACGGCATCGTGGTGGACGTCGAGGCCTGGGGGCTCGATGGCCAGCGCCTGCCGGCGCCCGTCGAGCGGGCGCTCTACCGCATCCTCCAGGAAGCCCTCACCAATGCCGCCCGGCACGCCCGGGCGCAGAAGGTGAGCGTCGTCATCCAGCGGCATCCGGCCTGGGTGCAGGTGATCGTGGCCGACGACGGCTGCGGCTTCGATGTGGAGGCCGCCCTTCGGGCGGCGGGCGCCGCGGGCCGGCTGGGACTCCACGGGATGCGCGAGCGTGCCGCGCTCCTGGAGGGGTCCGTCACGATCGAATCGACGCCCGGCGAGGGCACGACGGTCTACGTCCGGGTCCCGCTCGCCTCCGAACCACCCCGGGAGCATCTCACGGGAACGACATGACCCGGATCCGGGTCTTCATCGCCGATGACCACGCCGTCCTGCGGGCCGGGCTCCGGATGCTGCTCGGCGCCCAGCCCGACATGGAGGTCGTGGGGGAGGCGGCCGACGGCGACGAGGCCGTGCGGGCCGTCGTCGAGACCCGGCCGGACGTGGCCCTGGTCGACCTCACCATGCCGGGGAGCGGCGGCCTCAAGGCCATCGAGCGCATCCGGCAGGAATCGCCGCGGACGCGGGTGCTCGTCCTCACCATGCACGACGGGCCGGCCTACCTGCGCGCCGCGCTCGCCGCCGGGAGCTCCGGCTACGTCGTCAAGAGCGCGGCGGACGCCGAGCTCCTGTCGGCGATCCGGACCGTCCACCGGGGGCGCACGGTCGTCGATCCGGCTCTCGCCGCGCTGCTGGTCCAGTCGGCCTACGGGCGCAAGCCTGTTGGAGGCCGCGGGAGCGGAGGCGGCGCGGCGAGCCTGCTGAGCCCGCGCGAGCGCGAGGTCCTCGACCTGGTCGCCCAGGGGCACACCAATCAGCAG
>DASYQW010000367.1 GCA_036005065.1 Candidatus Methylomirabilota bacterium
CGGCCCTCGCGCTCAGATTTCCCACCCCGCCACCCCTCCGAGTGCAACTCAGCGCTCCAGCACGCCAGCCAGCCGCGCGGCTCGCCTCAAGGCCCGCGCGGCCTCGGCGCGATGGCGACCGCGGATGAAGGGACCGGCGAACAGTCGGAACGGTCGCCGAGACGCGGTGACGGCAAGTCCGGCGTCCTCTACACGGGCGGCCGCGGGTGGAACGGTCAGCGGCACGCCTCCGCCGCGCCCAGCCTGGTCCAGCCCGAGAGCTCGGATGACGGCGCGATATGCGGCGCCGCCCAGAGTCACTACCGCGACGGGATCGAGCGCAGCGAGCTCTTCGGCAAGGTAGCTCAGCATAGAGATCGAGCATCGACGGCGAATGGAGCACGGGCCCGGGCACGAGCGTAGTCGTCGATGGCGGCTGAATGGCGAGTTGGCGCGCCCGGGGGCGCTCAGCGCAGGGTGAGGAAGCCCGCCGCCTCGGCCCGGCGCACCATCTCCCGGATCGGGTCGTAGTCCGCGTCCTGCACCGGGACGAAGCGCGCCATCAGGCCGGCGGCCAGGATCGCCCGGCCCTCGGGATCGGCGTGCATCCCGAGGAACAGCTCGCGGAGGCGGGCCTTCGAGGCCTCGCCGAGTCGGCTCGACACGACGACCGGCGGGATCGGGCACGGGCCGATCGACTCGACGACCCGGAGCTCCCGGCCGAGCTCGGGCCGCCCGGTGGCCTCCAGCTCGAGCACGGTGCTGTCGATCCCCGACGCGTCCACCGCTCCCTCGAGCACCATCCGGATCGAGTTCTGGTGGGAGCCCGAGGGGATCGTCTCCCCGAAGTAGCCGCCGGTCTCGCCCAGCATGAGGAGATGGTCCCGCGGCATGTTGTGCCCCGAGTTCGAGTCGGGGCCGTTGTAGGCGTAGCGCTTCCCGCGCAGGTCGGCGAAGGATTGGATCGGGCTCTCCCGGCGCACGACCACGTCGGTGAAGTAGATCGGCCGCCCCTGGTAGCGGGCCGCCGCCATCACCGGCGCGCACAGGAGCTCGACGGGGCGCTGGGGGCGGTCGAACTTCTGCGCGTAGGGCAGGCCGCAGATGAACGCGAGCTGGATGCGGCCCGTGTCCAGCATCCGGTGCCGGTCCTCCCAGCCGACGCCCACGAGCAGCTCCGCCGGCTCGCCCAGGCGGCGGGTCAGGTAGCCGGCGATCCGCTCGTAGATCGGCCGCGCGTTGTCCGCCAGAAAGGAGGCGAGGGTGAGCACGATCTGATCATATGGCCATCGACCCCCGCGGGAAAGGACCCCATAATACCGGGCGGAGCGGGAACCCGTGGACGACGTGATCCGCCTGAGCCCGTCGGAGACCGTGCGGGACCGTCCGTTCGCGGACCCCTGGCACAACGCCGAGGACCTGGCGGCCATCCTCACGATGGCGGCCCGGCTTCGTCGGCTTCTGAGCCAGCCGGCGCCGTGGCCGGAGCCGCCCCGCCCGGTGGCCATCGAGGCGGCGGAGCCCGACGGCCGCCAGCATCGCGTCATCGTCTGCCGGGCGTCGGCGCTCGGGGCGGAGCGCGACCTGGCCTTCGTCGGCTTCTTCGCCAAGAAGCGGCTCGACCGGGACTGCTCGCCCCTGACGGCGGCGGACGACGAGCTGATCCTCGAACTGCCCGCCCATCCGGGCATCCTGAGCTACAGTTCGCTGGAGCTCCCGGACGGGAACTGGGGCAACCTGATCGTCGTGGACCCGCCGGAGGCGAAGGACCACTGGCGGACGAGCGAGAAGCACGCCTGGGCGGCCCGAGAGCTGGCCCCGGCGTACTACACCGTCATCCGGCTCCACAACGGCGTGTTCCCCGGGGGCCTCCGATCGGATCGTGACCCCGTGCTCCTCCGGACCCGGTACTGGGACTTCCGGGATCCCGCGCCCTGGCGTGCCGAGCGCGAGGTCCCGCCGGTCGGCCGGCGCTCGCCGGCCGAAGCGTAGCGCGCGACCGCCCTAGGAGCGTGTCGGAGTAACCTGGCAGCTCGCCCCCAGCGCGCGATGCGTCGAGCAGCGCTCCGAGCGGCGGCTCTGCCGCCGCAACCGAGGGGGTCTTCCGAGACCCCCCGAAGAGCTACTGCTTGACCAGGAAATGCGCGCGCCGGTTCTGAGCCCAGCAGGCTTCGGAGCGCTCGCTGCAGAGTGGGCGCTCCTCGCCATACGACATCAGCGTGATCCGCGCGGCCTCGACACCGTGGGAGACCAGGTAGTCGCGCGTGGCCTTGGCCCGGCGCTCGGCGAGGGCCAGGTTGTACTCGTTGGTCCCGCGTTCGTCGGCGTGGCCCTCGACGAGGACCTGCGCAGCCCGGTTCGACTTGAGCCACTGGGCGTTCGCGTCGAGGAGCGGCTGGTCCTGCGTCCGAACCTCGTAGCGGTCGAAGTCGAAGTGGACGTCGCGAAGCGCGCCGACCTCGGCGAATTCTCTGGGCGAGGGAAGCGCAGGCAGCGAGGTGCCAGGCGTGCCCGCGAAGGCGGTCGCGCCGGCCGCATCGCTCCCGGCGCCGGCGCCGCTCGACCCGCCGCTCCATGCGGCGCCGCCGGCGCCGCCCTGATTCCCGGCTCCGCCGAGGCCCGCCGTCATGCCCTGGCTACCGCCGGCGCCCGAGCCCTGGCCACTTCCCAGGCTCGCGCCGGACTTCTTTCCGCAGCTCGTCAAGGCGACGAGCGCCACCGAGAGTGTCACGAGAACCAGTCGCCACTGCCCTCCCGTCCTCATGCCCTGCCCCTTTCTCCCGCCCACGCGCGGGCCGCACACGATCGGTCGGCCTCCTACCGGGCCGGCTACCACAATGGCAGGCGCGCCGGGCACACCACGAAGAAAATCTGCTGGCCGCGCGGAAGGACGTCCAGGTTCTCCCATTTGGGAATGTGGTGGGTGCCGCTCTCAAGTGGGAGTCCGGCGAGCCGGGGAGGGCGCTGAGGCACGTCCGGGACCCACGGCCTGGCGCGCCGACCGCGAGCTTCGCCCGCGCGCCGGCGTCCCGTCAGGCGAAGCGCAGCGGGCGGCCGATCGCGAGTCGCTTCGCCTTCTCGAGCATCGTGTGGCCGAGGGCGATGTCGGTGGTGCTGAGGCCGCGGTGCCAGAAGAGGATGGTTTCGTCGTCGCGCTCCCGGCCCGGCTTCCGGCCGACCACGATGTCGGCCAGCTCCGCGTAGAGCGTCCGCTCGGAAAGCTTCCCCGCGTCGACGTGGGCGCGGAGTGCTCCGAACATCCCGCCCTTGCACTGTCCCCAGTCGTCGACGACGAGCTTGTCCATCACGTCGGTCAGCGAGAGCTCGACCGCGCTCATGGTGCCATACGGCACCACGCAGGCGCCGCGGGCGATCCAGTCGGTCCGGAGGAGCGGGGCGGGCTCGGCGAGGCGCGAGGCCTCCACCACGATGTCGGCGTCCCGGACACACGTCTCCCAGTCCTCCACGACCCGCACCGGCTTGCCGAGGTCCGCCGACAGCCGGACGCCGAACGCCGTCCGACTCTCCGGCCGGCGGGAGTGGACCCGGATCTCCGCGAAGTCGAACAGCCGATCCAGCAGGCGCACGTTCCAGTAGGCCGAGCCCCGGGCGCCGATGTGTCCCAGGACGCGGCTTCCCCGGCGCGCCAGGTGCCGGGCTCCGATGGCGGTCATGGCGCCCGTCCGCATGTCGGTGATGGCCGTCGCGTCGAGCACCGCCAGCGGCATCCCCGTTCGCGGGTCGAAGAGGTTGAGGAGGGCCATCTCGGATGGAAGCCCGAGCCGGTAGTTGTCGACATAGTCACCGACGATCTTGACTCCGGCCACGCCGAGCGGCGCGACGTAGCCGCGAAGCACGTTGAAGTGCCCGCGGAAGGCGGGGTCGGGGACCAGGTGGACACGCGCCTCGATGACGGCCTGGCCGCGCCCCTGGGCGACGAGGGCGGCCTCGACGGCCGCCAGGATCTCCTCGTCGGTCAGCGCCAGGGCCTCGATCTCGGGCCCGCCGAGATACGTCAGGAATACGGACTCGGGCATCAGCCGCCGCCGGCCCGCGCCGGTCGCGTGGGCTAGGTCATGGGAGGGAGCCTCGACGGCCCCCTCCCAAGCCCACCCCACCTTTTGGGCTGGGCGGGTGGGCCCGGCGGCAAAGCCGCCGCTCGGACGCTACTCGACGCATTCGGTGATCGGCGCCATCCGCTGGTGATTACTCCGACACGCGGCTAGCCGAGGGACCCGCGGCCGGAAGGAAATCGCGCCGCGGCGCGGGCTCGGAACGCGCGCAGGCCGCGGAGGGCGTGACCGGCCAGCCAGGCGGCCGCCCACGCCACCAGGACGAGGACGCCGACGCCGACGGCGAGCGTGAGGAACGGGTGCGTGAGCGCCAGCCAGACCCCGCCGGCCAGGAGCGCGTTCTCCGAGAGGCTCAGGAGGATGTTGGACAGGGGCTCGGGGCTCGTGTTCACCGCGAGTCGGAGGCTGGCCTTCGCTCCGTGGGCGGCCAGCGTCACGCTGCCCAGGAGAAGGAGGGCGATGACTTCCACCGGGGGCGAGAGTTCCCCGAACACGCGGACCGCCAGGAGGGCGCCGCCGACGGGCCGGATGACGGTGTGGACGGCGTCCCAGGCCGAATCGAGCCACGGGATCTTGTCCGCGAGAAACTCGATCGCGAACAGGATCCCGGCGACCGTGAGGACGAGGGGGTCGGCGAGGACGGCGAGGTGCTGGAAGCTCGGCGCCAGATGGACCCACTCCAGCCGGATGGCCAGGCCGACGAGGAACGCCGCCCCGTAGAGGCTGAGGCCGGACGACAGGCTCAGCCCGAGTGCGCTTCCGATCAGCGCCAGCGTCTCGGCCACGTCACGCCTTCTCGGGACCCAGCCGGCGCGACAGCCCGACGAGCGCCTGGAGCTTCCCGAGGGCCGCCCCGCCGTCGATCGAGTGTGCCGCCTGCTCGACTCCGTCCTTGAAGTCCCGGGCGCGGCCGCCGGCCACCAGCGCCGCCCCGGCGTTGACGACCACCATGTCGCGCTTGGGGCCGGGGTCCCCGCCCAGGATCCGGCGGATGATCTCGGCGTTCTCCTCGCGGTCGCCCCCCCGGAGGTCGGTGATGGAGGCCCGGGCGACGCCGAAGTCCTCGGGACGCACCGTCCCGGTGCGGACGAGCCCCTCCCGGACCTCCGCGATCCAGCTCTCGCCGGTGGTCGAGATCTCGTCGAGCCCGTCCGCCCCGTGGACGACGAACGCGCGGATCGTCCCGAGCTCGGCCAGGACCCGGGCCAGCGGCTCGACCAGCACGCGCGAGTAGACGCCGATGACCTGGGCGTTGGCGCCGGCCGGGTTGGTGAGGGGTCCGAGCACGTTGAAGACGGTGCGGATCCCCATCTCGCGCCGGGCCGGCATCACGTGCTTCATGGCGGTGTGGAGGAGCGGGGCGTAGAGGAAGCCGATGCCGACCTCGTCGATGCACTGGGCCACCTTGGGCGGCGTCAGGTCGAGGTTGATCCCCAGCGTCTCGACGACATCGGCCGAGCCGCACAGGCTGGACACCGAGCGGTTCCCGTGCTTGGCCACCTTGATTCCGGCACCGGCCACGACGAAGGCGGTGGCCGTGGAGACGTTGAAGGTCCCGGTGGCATCGCCCCCGGTGCCGCAGGTGTCGATCAGCATCTCGCGGTCGGTCCCGGTCAGCGCGGCCTCCACCTCGCTCCGGGTGCGGACACGCACGGCCTTGAGCCGCATGACCTCCGCGAGGCCGATCAGCTCCTCGACCGTCTCGCCCTTCATCCGGAGGGCCGTCAGGAAGGCGGCCACCTGGGCGTGGGTCGACCCGCCCGACATGATGGCCTCCATCGCGGCCGCCGCCTCCAGGCGGGTCAGGTCGCGCCGCTCCACCAGGGCGCGAATCGCCTCGACGATCACCGGACTGCTCATCGTTCCCTCCGCCGAATCGGCCGCGCCGGAGGCACGCTCCTAGGAGGCGCGAGCCTTCAGGAAGCTCGCCACGACGCCGTGGACGTCCTCGATCCTGAATGGCTTCGTCATGACCCGGTCGACCCCGTTGGCGCGCAGCTGCTCGGCGGGCAGCTCGACGCCCCACCCGGTCACCAGCACGACCGGGACATCGGGGCGGTGCGCCTTCACCGCCTGGGCCACCTGCCAGCCCGACAGGCCGGGCATCGCCAGGTCCGTCAGCACGAGGTCGAAGGGCGCCGTCCGGAACCGCTCGATGCCCTCGGAGCCCTGGCTGGCCACGGTCACTTCATGGTGGGCCAGCCGCAGCATGTCGGCAAGGGCTTCGCGGACGGGCTCCTCGTCGTCGATCACCAGCAGGCGGGCGGCGGGGACGGCGGGATCGCGCGCCGCGGTCCCGGGCGCCACGCCGCCATAGCCGGCCGGCAGCCGGATCGTGAAGAGGGAGCCCGTGCCCTCGGCCGAGTCCACCGCGATCTGGCCCCCGTGCCGCGAGATGATGCCGTACGCCATGGCCAGACCGAGCCCGGTCCCCTTGGGGCCCTTGGTGGTGAAAAAGGGCTCGAAGATCCGCCGCCGGACCTCCTCGGACATCCCGATCCCGTTGTCGGCGACGCTGACCTCGAGGGCTCCATCGACGCGCCGGCTCGCAATCGTGATCGTGCCTCCGCGCGGGAGCGCGTCCACCGCGTTCAGGATGAGGTTGGTGAGGGCCTGACGCAGCTCCGCCGGGTGGCCATCCACGGCGGGCACGGGGTCGAGGTCCAGGATCACCCGGACGTCGAGCCCGTGTGACTGGGACTCGTCGCGCCAGCGGGTCTGCGTCATCTCGACCGCGTCACGCACGACCTGGTTGACGTCCACGGTCTCGGCCGGCTGGTCGCGGCGGATCCGTGTGAACTCCTGGATCTGGCGGACCGTCTGAGCGCCGTCGAGGGCGGCGCGCTCGATCACCTGGAGCCAGCGCCGGAGCCTCGGGTCGTCCACCTGGGCCAGGATCAGCTGGACGCGTCCCAGGACCGAGGCCAGGATGTTGTTGAAGTCGTGGGCGACCCCGGAGGCCATCTCGCCGAGCGCGCGGAGCTTCTCCGTCTGGACCAGGTGCTCCTGGGCGGTCTTCAGGTCCTGGTAGGCGCGAGCGAGCTCTTCGAAGAGCCGCGCGTTCTCCAGCGCGGTGGCCGCCCGGTCGGCCACGGCCTGGGCGAGCCGGAGGTCGCGCTCGGAGAACTGTCGGATGTCGTCGTGGATGGACCCGGCCAGGATGGCCCGGACAATGCCCCCCGTCACCACCGGGACGATCAGGACCGACCGCATCCCCCAGCGGTCGAGGTCGGGCCGCGACGGGTGCTCGGCCGGCAGTTCGCCCACGTCGCGCAGGATCAGCGGCTGGCCGGTGGCGGCAACCTGCCCCACCAGCCGTTCGCCGACGCGCATCCGCACCGACCCCACGGCCGGCCCCCGCGGCGCCCCGTCGGGCGCGTCGGGTCCCACCCGAGCGGCCACCCGGAGCTCGCGCGTCTCGGGGTTGACGACGAATACCACCCACATGTCGCCGAGGATCTGCACGGCGATTTCGACCAGCGCCTCCAGCACGGCCTCCCGGCGGAGCGTCGCGCTGAAGCGGCGCGAGGCCTCGGCGAGCGCGACCGCTTCGGCCTCCTGTCGCTGCGCCTCCTCGTAGAGCCGCGCGTTCTCGATGGCCACCGCCGCCTGACCGAGCAGCGTCTGGAGCAGGGCCACGTCCGCCGTCGAGAGCGGAGCTTCCCGCCGGCCCCCGAGGGCGAGGACCCCGAGGAGCCGGTCGCCGAGGAAAATGGGGACGCCGTTGAAGGAGGTGATGCCGTGGGCCAGGACCATCTGGCGCCCGGTGATCCGGGAGTCGGTCTCGATGGACACGTCGAGGAGGGGCTTCCGGTGCTCGGCGATCCAGCCGACACCGGCTTGGCCGTAGCGCAGCCGCTCGGGAAGATGGGCCAGGATGTCGGCGTCGCCGTGCCCGGCCCGGCGGGTGAGGACGCGGCGCTCCTCGTCGGCGACCCAGAGGGTCACCAGCGGCGCGCCGAACAGGGCGCCGGTGGCCTCGGCGACCTTGCCCAGCACCTCGTCGAGGCGGAGTGAGGCCGAGACCGCCCGGTTGACCTGATTCAACGCCTCCAGTCGCGCCACGTACTCCCGGACCTCTCCGTAGAGGCGGGCGTTCTCGAGCCCGACCGCAGCCAGCGCGCCGAGCGAGGAGAGTGTTTCGATCTCCCCGGGCGTCGGCTCGTGCGGCTCCCACCAGTAGACCGCCAGGCAGCCGAACGGCGCCTCCTTGATCTGGATCGGCACCGAGAGGGCGGCGCGGTATCCCTCCTGCTCGATCAGCGCCCGGGTGCCGGGGCTCAGTGAGACCTCGCCGTCGGCCAGGATGTCCGAGGTCCAGACCGGCCTTCCTTCGCCCACCGATCGGCCGGAGGTGCCTTCCCCGAGCCGCACGGACAGCATCTGCACGAATCCCGGCGAGAGTCCGGCCCCGCGCACATAGCGCAGGACGCCATCCTCGTCCAGGCGGAAGACGCCGCAGGCGGCCACGCCGATCAGCCCGCGGACCCTCTCGACGATCAGGTCGAGTACCCGCTCGGGATCCAGCGTGGCGCTGATGAGGTGGCCGACCTCGAAGAGGGCGCGCGCCTCGGCCTCCCGCCGTCGCGCCTCCTGGTAGAGCCGCGCGTTCTCGACCGCGATGGCCACCACCTGGGCGAGATCCGCGGCCAGCCCCACGTCGTCCTCGGTGATCTCCGCCCGCCGCCCGAAGAGCGCCCACAGGACGCCGACGACCTCGTCCCGCAGCCGCACCGGAACGGCCAGCTCGCCCACGAGCCCGACGACACGCACCGCATCCGCGAAGTCCGCGCTGATCCGAGGATCGCCGAGATAGTCCGCCGTCCAGAACGGCTCCCCTCGCTCGAGGACCTGGCCCCCGACCCCCTGGCCGGGCCGGACGACGACCCCCCGGAACGCCTCGGCGCCCAGCCCGACCGCCGCCGTGAGCCGGATCGACCCGTCAGGCTCGACGAGCCCGACGGCGCCCCCGTCCGATCCGAGGAGCCGGCGGACGCCGTCCGCCACCAGCGACAGCACGGTCGAGAGATCGAGGGATCCGGTCAGTGTCTGGGTCAGCGCCGCCAGCGTCTCGGCCGTCTGCTGGCGACGGCGTGTCTGGGAGAACAGCCGGGCGTTCTCCAGGGCGGCCGCCGCGTGGTGGGCCAGGACCTCCAGGAACTCGACCTCTTCGCTCGGAATCCGGAAGCCGGGCGGATGGTACACCGCCAGAACGCCCAGCACCTCGCTCCGGATCAAGAGTGGGACCGCCACCAGGGCGCGGGTGCCTTCGCGCTGGATCCGGGCCCGGGCCTCGGCCGAGAGCTTGACCGCCGGGTCGTGCAGGAGGTCGGTCGTCTCGATCGCGCGCCGCTCGACCGCGGCTCGGCCGACCACGCCCTCGCCGAGGGCGAGCACGTGCTCGCGCATGAAGGCCTCGTCGAGGCCGAAGCCCCGCGCGTACCGGAGACGAGCGGCCGCGTCGAACCGGAAGAGACCGAAGGCCTGGGCCCCCAGGATCTCGCGACACTTCTCCTGGATGAGGTCCAGGATGCGGTCGGCGTCGAGCGTCGTGGCGAGCAGCCGGCCGACCTCGGCGCCGGCCTTGACGCGCTCGGCGCGGCCGGCGGCCAGACGGAGGAGCCGGGCGTTCTCGAGCGCGATCGCCGCCTGCACGGCGAAGTCGCCCAGCTGGACGAGGTCGGACTCGCTGAACGGCCGGTTCACCGCCCGGCGGCGGACCAGGATCACGCCCTGGACCGCCCCACCGTACAGAAGCGGCTGTGCCACCACCGCCGAGTCGAAGTCGCGGAACGGCGCGATCGAATACGGGGAGCGGGGATACTCGTTGACGATCATCCCCTCGCCGCGGACCGCCACTCGCCCGGCCACGCCCTCGTTGAGGCGGAGCGCCACCTCGTGGAGCCAGTCAGGCACGTTGAAGGACGCGTGCGGACGGAGGAGGCCGGCTGTCTCGTCGAGGAGGAAGACCGATGCCGAGTCGGCCTGCAGGAGCTCGGTCGCCCGGCGCACGATGAGCCCGAGCAGCCGCTCGGGGTCACGCTGCTGAGAGATCTCCCGCTCGATCTCGCGCAGCGCCTCCAGGCGGCGCAGACGACTCTGGGCGGTATCGAGGAGGGCGGCGCTGTCCAGCGCCACCGCGGCATGGCTGGTGAAGGAACGGAGCAGGTCCACCTCGCGCCGGGTGAAGCGGTGGCGGCGCCACGTGAACAGACAGAGCACGCCGAGGAGTCGCTCGGCCCGGGCGAACGGCACCCCGGCGAACGAGACGAGGCCCTGGTCGCGCACCCAGTCGGGCAAGGCGAGCTGTGGCGTGTTCCGCACCGAGGTGAGCACGATCGGCTTCCGGCGCTGAGCGACCAGACCGACGAGCCCTTCGTCGGCCTTCAGCACCGCGCGGAGCGGCACGCCCCGCTTGCCGGCCCGCCCCCCGGACTCGGCGACCAGCCGGAGCTCGCCGCGCTCTTCGTCCATGAGCCAGAGGTGGACCGTGACCTCGCCCGTCAAGGCGCCCGCCGCCGCCACCACCAGCTCGAGCATCTGCGGCGGCGTGAGCCCGGCGGTCGCCGCCTCGGCGAGGGTGATGAGGGTGCGCTGCGCGACCACCCCGGGGTCGGGACGCGCGGGGGCCCGGCCGCTCCTCGGCGGACGGGCGGACGGGCGTCGTCGAGACCGGGGCTTGCGCGGGGTCGGTTTCGCCATCTCTCGACTCATAATCCCAGGTATGCCTGCCGGATATGGCCCGAGCCCAGGAGCTCGTCGCGCGGTCCGGTGAGCGTCACCTCGCCGTTTTCGAGGACATAGCCGCGGTGGCAGACCTGGAGCGCGCGCAGGACGTTCTGCTCTACGAGCAGGATTGTAGTCCCCTGGCGGTTCACCGTCTCGACAATTTCGAAGATGGTCCGGACCATCAACGGGGCCAGGCCCAGGGACGGCTCATCCAGGAGGAGAAGGCGCGGTCGCGCCATGAGCCCCCGGGCGATGGCCAGCATCTGCTGCTCGCCGCCCGAGAGGGTGCCGGCCAGCTGTCCCTCCCGCTCCCGGAGGCGGGGAAACAGCGCGAACACCGCGTCGAAGCTGGCGATCCGACCGGCCCGGGCGGTCGGCGTCCGGGCGCCCATCTCCAGGTTTTCCCGGACTGTCAGCGAGGGGAAGATCTGCCGGCCCTCCGGGACGTGGGCCAGCCCGAGCCCGACGATGTCGCGCGGCGTCAGACCCCGGAGCACCTGGCCCGCGAAGACGATCCGGCCGGCCCGGGCCGGGATGAGGCCCGAGATCGCGCGGAGCGTGGTGGTCTTGCCGGCGCCGTTCGCCCCGATCAGGGCCACGCACTCCCCTTCCCGGACTTCGAGGGAGGCGGAGCGAACGGCCAGGAGGTCGCCGTACCCGGCGGCCAGCCCGTCGAGGGTGAGCAGCGCGCTCATTCGGTCACCTCGGGACTAGCAGCGCGACCGAGTCCGGCGATGGAACCGGGCCGGCTCATTCGCGCTCCGGGCCGGGAGGCGCCCCCCAGTCCTCGCCGAGGTACGCCTCGATGACACCACGGTCTGACGCGACGGCGGCCG
The DNA here is from genome assembly GCA_036005065.1 of Candidatus Methylomirabilota bacterium. NCBI lineage: Bacteria > Methylomirabilota (SeqCode) > Candidatus Methylomirabilota bacterium. The sequence goes on from DASYQW010000367.1 coordinate 11,618, forward strand.
GGGGCCCGGTGGCGATCACGTGCCCCTGGCTGAGGACCACGACGCGGTGGGAGAGGGTCATGACCGCACGCATCACGTGCTCGATCAGCAAGATGGCGATCCCGCGCGCGTTGATGCATCGGCACAGTTCCACGACCTGAGCGGTCTCGGTCGCGTTCAATCCGGCCATCACCTCGTCAAGGAGCAGGAGGCGGGGCTCGGTGGCGAGGGCCCGGGCCAGCTCGAGGCGCTTCCGTTCGGCGAGCGTCAGTCCCCGCGCCGCCACCCCAGTCTTGCCCTCGAGCCCGACGAAGGCCACGACCTCGCGCGCCCGCGCGGTCGCCTCCGCGAACCGTCGCGCGCGGGCCAGGGCGCCGACTCGCACGTTCTCGAGCACCGTGAGCCCCTGGAAGGGCTTCACGATCTGAAAGGTGCGGGCGAGCCCGCGCCGGCACAGGTCGTGGGGCCGGAGGCCCGCGGTGGACTCGCCGATCAGTCGAACGGTCCCCGCGTCGGGGGCCAGGAATCCCGAGACGACGTGGAACAGGGTGGTCTTGCCGGCGCCGTTCGGCCCGATGAGGCCGACGATCTCCCCGGCCTCCAGCGAGAGGCTGACCCCGGACAGGGCCTGGACCCCTCCGAAGCGCTTCTGGACCCCGGCCACCTCCAGCAGCGGCATCAGCCCGCCCGCAGGCCACGGCGGGCGAGCGCGCGGGCCAGGTGGGGATAGGCGCCGCGAGGCAAGAACAGGACGACGGCGATCAGCAGGACCCCGTACACGACCAGGTGCGTCCCGGCCAACCCCGCCCGGGCAAAGTAGGCGCGCGAGAGCTCGGCCAGAGGCGACAGGATGAAGGACCCCAGGATCGGGCCCATGAGGGTCCCCGCCCCACCGACGACCGGCCGGAGGATGATGTCCACCGAGAGCGGAATGCCGAAGACCGCGTTCGGCTGGAGCGAGAAGAGATAGCTGGCGTAGAAGGCGCCGCCGAGGCCGGTCAGGAACGCCGAGAGGATGATCGCCACGAGCTTCACCTGCCGGGTGTCGACGCCGAGCGCCTCGGCGGCATCCTCGTCCTCACGGATCGCCAGGAGATAGGCGCCGAGACGACTTCGCTCGACCAGGGCGACGACCCCCGTCGCCACCAGCATGAGAGCGAGCGAGACGTAGTAGTACCCGCGGTTGTCCTGGAACTGGAGCTGCCAGGGGTTACCGGTGAACTGGATGTACAGCCCGATCGCCCCTCCCACCGCCTCCGTGTTCAGGGCGAGGATCCGGCAGACCTCGGCGAAGGCGACGGTGAGCAGGACGAAGTAGAAGCCCCGGAGACCGAAGCGGAAGCCGAGGAACCCGATCACGGCGCCCAGGACCGCCGCCAGGGCCCCTCCGGCGAACATCCCGAGCCACGGCGAGACACCGACGTGCATCGCGAGCAGCGTGGTCGTGTAGGCGCCGACACCGACGAAGGCGGCGTGGCCGGCCGAGAGCTGGCCCCCGTACCCGCTGATCAGGTTCCAGGCCTGGCCGAGGTACGCGTAGAAGAAGATGAAGACGAAGACGGTGAGCACCCGCGAGCCCAGCACCGCGGGCAGGACGAGGAGCAGCCCCACCCCTCCCGCCCCAAGCCAGCGGGCGGCCGCGTTCACAGACGGCGGCCGAACAGGCCGGTCGGCCGGAACAGCAGGATCAGGATGAGGAGCGAGAAGCTCACCAGCTCTTTCAGTGACGGGGCGAGGAAGACCGCGCCGAGCGACTCGGCCACGGCCACCAGCAGCCCGCCGACGAAGGCACCCAGCAGGCTCCCCATGCCGCCGATGATCACGATGTTGAACGACGTGACCGAGATCCCCAGTCCGGTCGAGGGCTGGAAGGGCAGGATGGGGGCCACCAGGGCACCGGCCGCGCCCACGCAGGCCGCGCCGATCCCGAACGCCACCGCGTAGACCCACCGGACGTCGATCCCGACCACCCGCGCCCCGTACCCGTTGTCGGCGGCCGCCCGCAGCGTTTTGCCGACGTCGGTCCGGGCCAGGAAGAGATAGAGCGCGAGGGTGAGGCCGACGGCGACCCCGAAGGTGACCAGCCGGGCCACGTCGACGAACACGGGGCCGAGCCAGATGGTGGAGAGCGCGAGCGGCGAGCGCACCCGCTGGGGATCGGGCCCGAAGGCCATGAGGGCGCCGTTCTCGAGGACCAGCGCCACGCCGAGAAGCAGCAGGATCTGCGTCTCGTGGGGCGCGTCGACGATCCGGTCGACCAGGCTCCGCTGCACGCCGAGCCCGAGGACGAACAGCGCCCCCGCGCAGAGCGCGAAGCCGAGGTAGGGGTCCAGGCCGAGGTGCGTCGCCAGCAGCCACGCCAGGTACATGCCCCAGACCATCATGTCCCCGTGGGCGAAGTTGATGACCCGCATGACGCCGAAGATGAGGGAGAGCCCGACGGCCATCAGGCTGTAGACGCCCCCGAACAGGACGCCGTTGAGGAGGCCTTGAGCGACGAACGTGGGGTCCACAGACGGCCGGGGGGCGAGGCCAGAGCCCGCGCCCCCGAGGGTCAGCGCTTGGGCCGCGGGAACACGAGCTTCTGCTCGGCCGCGTCCCGGGGCCAGACGACGACAGGCTTCTGGCCGAGGATCTGAATCATGGCGCTGGTGGCATTCGGGTTGTCGCCGGTCTCGTTGAAGACGACGGGACCGGCCGAGACCATGAACCCGCCCGTGAAGCTGGTCTTCTTGATCGCGTCGACGACGGCCTCCGGGTCGGTCGACTTGGCCCGCTCCAGCACGTCCGCGACGATCAGCATGCCGTCATAGGAGTAGCCCGAGTTGGTGTCGAAGGTCTTGCCGCCTGAGCGCTTGCCGTATTCCTCGGCGATCGCGCGGGTCTTGGGGTTCTTGAAGTTCGGCCAGGGCACGTTGTCCATCACGTGCTCGATCAGCTCCTTGAGCTTCGCGATCTGGCCAGCCTCGTAGAGCCCCGGCGAGCCGGGGCTGATCACGCCCATCGCCTCCACCCGCTGCTTCGCCAGCTCCGGGAGCAAGAGCTGGGCGCTGGCCGGCCGGGTGATGGGGGCGATGATGTCGGGCCGAGCCGCCCTGAGCTTTCCGACCTCCGTCGAGAGATCCGAGGGTGGCTCCGGCCACGGGATGACCTCGACGATGTCGAATCCGGGGCGGGCGGCTTTGTGAGCGGCCTGGAACGACTTCGCCTGAGTCTGGCCGAACAGGTCGTTGGCGTACATGAGGACGAGCCGCTTCGGCGAAACCCCGGCCTCCTTGAAGATCTCCGTCATGAACTGGATCGCCCGCTGACCGAACATCGTCCCGGTCGGGAAGTTGCGGTACACGTACTGGACCTTCTGCTGCCCCTCGCGCACCGCCTTGGCGACGTTGGCGGTGATGGGGTCGGCGGCTGCGATGTCGACGAGGAACGGGATCCGCTGCTGCTGGGCGACCGGGACCATGGCCGCGGCGTCGCCGGAGCTGAAGGGGCCCAGCAGCACCTGGGCGCCCCCGTTGATGACCCGCTCGGCCTCCGTGCGGGCCACCTCCGGCTTGCCCTGGGTGTCCCCGAGGATCAGCTCGAGCTTGGCCCCCCCCAGAGACTTGATGCCGCCGGTGGCGTTGACCGCGTCGGCGGCCATCTGGGCGCCGAGTCGGCAAGCCTGGCCCGCCTCCGAGAGGGGGCCGGTGACCGGGTGAACGACGCCGACCTTGATGGTCCGTGGCTGCGCGCGCAGGACCGCCGGGAAGCCGAAGACCCCGGCTCCGGCGGCGACGCCGACCCCCGCGAGGAAGGTCCGCCGTCCGACTCCGCGTGCCTTCTCCATAGTGCCTCCTGGGAGTCGATCGGGCTGGGCGCGCGCCGCCGGAAGCCGCGACTCGACCGACCTATGAGTGTGTCGGAGTAACCCGGCAGCTCGCCCCCGAGCGGACGATGCGTCGTCTTCCGAGACCCCCCGAAGAACCCGGAGGCTGTCGGAGTAACCGCGCGCCAACGCCTCGCCCAACTGCCGCGGGTCAGTGTTCCACTCCGAGCGCGGGCTTGCCCGCGCAACCCTCCCGGGGGAGGGTCTGGGAGGGGCCGTCGAGGCCCCCTCCCAGGATCTAGCGCAGCCCGAGCAGCTCCCGGGCGATGACGACCCGCTGGATCTGGTTGGTCCCCTCGTAGATCTGCATGATCTTGGCGTCCCGCATGTAGCGCTCGACCGGAAACTCCCGCGTGTACCCGACCCCGCCGAAGACCTGCACGGCGTCGGTGGCCACCCGCATGGCGGCGTCGGCCGCGAAGCACTTGGCCATCGACGCTTCGAGCACCGTGGAGGGCGCCCCGCGCTCCACCAGGCTCGCCACGTGGTGCACCATGAGCCGGGCCGCGTGGACCTGCATGGCCATGTCGGCCAGCATGAACTGGATCCCCTGGAACGCGGCGATCGGCTGGTTGAACTGCCGCCGCTCCTTGGCGTAGCCGGTGGCGGCGTCGAGCGCCGCCTGGCCAACCCCCACCGCGGTGGCTCCCGTCATCGGCCGCGTGAAGTCGAGCGTCCGCATGGCGATCTTGAACCCGTCGCCTTCGGCGCCGAGGCGGTTCGCCACCGGGACCTCGCAGTCCTCGAGGTGGAAGGCCACGGTCGGCGAGGCACGGATGCCCATCTTCTTCTCTTTCTTCCCCACCGCGAAGCCCGGGAAGCCGGGTTCGACGAGGAAGGCGGTGATCCCCTTGGGGCCCTTGGTGGGATCGACGGTGGCGAAGAGCGTGATCACTCCCGCATTGGAGCCGTTGGAGCACCAGAGCTTGGTCCCGTTGAGGACGTAGCGGTCTCCCTTCCGCACGGCGACAGTCTGGAGGCTGGCCGCATCCGACCCGGCGCCGGGCTCCGACAGAGAGTACGCGGCCAGGATCTCGCCGCTGGCCAGTCGCGGGAGATACCGGCGCTTCTGCTCCTCGCTCCCGGCCAGCACGATGGGGTAGCCGCCCAGCGGCGTGGCGCCCCAGTTGGTGGCGGTGGCCGCGCAGGCCCAGGAGATCTCTTCCGCGACGAGGGCGACCGCCAGCGCCCCCATGTCGCTGCCCCCGTAGGCCTCCGGCACCCAGATCCCCATCAGACCCTGCTGGGCCAGAAGCCGCATGGCCTCCTCGGGATAGGTCTCGGTCTCGTCGAAGTGGGCGGCCACCGGCGCGATCTTCTCACGGGCCAGCGCCCGGGCCAGCTCCATCACCATGCGCTGCTCGTCGGTGAGGTAGTAGAGCTGCATGGTAGCGTCTCCGTCTACTTCAGGCGGAAGCTCGAGAGGATGGACTCGAAGGTCGTGAACTCGCTGTCGAACTCGGCAGCCAGGGCCTGACCCACCACGACGAACCCCTGGCGCTCGCGGAACGTGCAGAGCGCGGTCGCCCGGACCATGTCGCCGTCCACCAGCCCCTGGAAGTCGAGCCGGGCGCCCGCCTTGTCGCCGATCCGCACCGCCCGGGTCGGCCGCAGCGTCTCGGGCTCGGTCATGCCCGAGCGCAGCCCCTCGCAGGCCTTGCCCACGTCGGCGGGCGGCGTGGCGACCTCGTGCACCAGGACCACCACCTGGGGCTGGACTCCCCGCCCCAGCACGGGGACCTTCGAGACGATGACGGCGAACCCCGCGAGCTTCACGGGATCCTCCTCGCCCCGGATCCGGGCGCCGCCGGCCGCCTTCTTGGCCAGGTCGACGATGGTGGCGGCCGTGATGAAGTGCCAGCCCGGCGGCTTGGTGATCTCGATGCCGTACCGGCTGTTCGCGTAGAGGTTCCCGCCGATCCGCTCCTGGCCGCGGGCCGGGGCCGCGGCCAGGGCCAGAACCACCAGCACGACGAGGCCGCCGGGGGTGCCCCGCACTACGCACCCAGGTACGCGCACTGGGCAGCGAAGGCCCGCGCCTTGGCCGCGTCGAACTCACGCAGGATGGTGAGCTTCTGGGCCTCCAGGGACCCCTCGGCGTGGATCGAGAGGACCTCGTTGTAGCCGCCGAAGTCGGAGGTGAGGAGGTCGCGGATCAGGTTCATGATGCGGAGCCGGTTGGTGGCGCCGAATCCCCGCTTGCCGCCCAGATACCGCTCCACGTAGGCCTTCGTCTCCGGCGCGGTCAGATCCTCCTCGGCCGGCCCCGTCACCAGGAGTCCCCCGGCGATGTCCTGCACCTTCTGGGCCATCGCGTGGTAGTTCTCGGCGAAGTACTGCTTGGCGACGTTGGTCGTGATCGGATTCGGCACGGCCACACCGGGCGCCATGCGGCGGCACTCGTAGGCGGCCGCCACCGTGAGCCCCCGCACCGTCTCCCGCCAGGCGATCAGCCGCGAAAGCTTCTCCCGCACGTGGCCGGCCTTGTCGATGCCGTTGGCCTCGGCCGCCAGCATCGCGGCGCCGATCATGAGGTCGATGTGGGGCAGCTTGTAGGACACCGCCGTGAAGCGGTGGAACTGGACGAAGCCGAGGGCCAGCGCTCCGGCGTAGGGGGTCTCGCCGGCGAGGAAGACGCGCTCCCACGGGACGAAGACGTCGTCGAACACGGTGAGCGTCTCGATCATCTTGTGGTCGGCCGAGACCGGGTGGTGGAACCGGGAGGGCCCGGTCGCCGTGAACGGGCTGGTGATCAGCTTCAGGCCCTTCGTGTTCATCGGCACCGCGAAGGCGACGGCGTAGTCCCGGTCCGCCTCGCTGAGGGCTCGGGTGGGGATCACGATGAGCTCGTTGGCCGCCACCGAGTCGGTGGTATGGGCCTTGGCGCCCCGGACCACGATTCCGTCCTTCTGGCGGTCCACGATGTGGACGTAGTAGTCGGGGTGCTCTTGCTCGGAGGGTCCCAGCGAGCGGTCCCCCTTGACATCCGTCTGGGCCACGGCCAGCGCGAGGTCGTGCTGCTCCACGTACCGGTGGAAGGCCCGGAGGCGCTCCCGGTAGGGCGCCTTCAGGACCTCCTGCATCTGGTGACTCACGATCGTGTGGGCAAAGAGGAAATCCGAGCCGATCTCCTTGATGATGAGGAAGACGCCGTGCCCCACCCGGGTGCCGTGCTCGATCAGGAGGTGGCGGCGGAGGAGGTCGTCCGGGCCCTCGGGGAGCTTGAAGTACCGGCTCGACTGCGCTCCGGTGGCATCCGGATACGTGCAGAGGTCGGCGTGAGCGGGATCCTGCGCGCTCGCGTACTCGAGGGCGGCGTGCCGCACGCCGATCGAGAGCTCGGGGTGCGCGGTCACGTCAGGCACCAGCTCCCCCCGGTAGTAGACGGCGCGACCGTCGCGGAGGCTCTCGAGGTACTGCTCGGGTGTCCTCAAGCCCATGGCGTGAGTCTCCTCAGCCGGATCGGCTACTTGGCGGGATAGTCGTAGAAGCCCTTGCCGCTCTTGCGCCCCAGATGGCCGGCCAGGACCATGCGCCGGAGGAGTGTCGGGGGTGCGAAGCGGGACTCCCGGAACTCCTCGAACATCACTTCAGCCACGAAGAGCGTGGTGTCGAGGCCGACGAGGTCGAGCAAGGTGAACGGCCCCATGGGATACCCGCACCCGAGCTTCATGGCCTGGTCGATGTCTTCCTTGGACGCGACTCCGGCCTCCAGCAGGCGGACCGCCTCCAGCAAGTAGGGGACGAGCAGGCGGTTGACGATGAAGCCGGTGGTGTCCTTGGCGGCCACCGGGGTCTTGCCCAGCGCCTGGACGAAGCCCCAGGCGATCTTCACCGTCTCGTCGCCGGTGAGGATCGTCCGAACGACCTCGACGAGCTTCATGACCGGCGCCGGGTTGAAGAAGTGAAGGCCCAGCACCTGCGCCGGACGCTTGGTGGCCGCCGCCAGCTCGGTGACCGTGCAGGACGAGGTGTTGGAGGCGAGCAGGGCGTGGGGCGGACAGATCTGGTCGAGCCGCGCGAAGGTCTCCTTCTTCAGCCCGACGTTCTCGGTGATGGCCTCGATGACCAGGTCCACGTCCTGGAAGTCCTCGAGGCGCACGGTCCCGCGGAGCCGCACCCAGGCCGCATCGCGATCCCGGGCGTCGAGACGCCCCTTGTCCGTGAGCCCGTCCAGGTTGCGGCGGATCGCGCCGAGACCCCGGTCCAGGAGTCCCTGATTCGCTTCCACCACGGTGGTGGGGAAGCCGGCCTGGGCGACCACCTGGGCGATGCCGCCCCCCATCAGGCCGCACCCCACCACCCCGACTCTGGAGATCGTCATCGGCTCCCTCTTCGGAGACGCGGAAGGGCTGTGGCCTTCCCGCTGCGCGCCTCGGTTCGTGGCCCGATCAGAGACGGGTGGGCCGGTCGGCCGTCCGGCGCGGTCCGCCGGCGGGTCCCAGCATGCTGCGCAGCCTGCCGCGCTGCTCCGGGGTGAGGAGGGCCTTCCCCTGCTCGAGGGTCTTGAGCCGCTCGATGCGCAAGTCGGATCGGAGCTTGGCGGCCTCGCGGATCTTCGCCTCCACCTTGCCCATGTCCAGGAGATCCTGCTCCAGGAGGGCGGCCAGATCCATCTCGGCGATGCGGATCTCGGCCTCGCGGCGGATCTGCTCTCGGGTGAACTCGCCCCGCAGCGCCTCCAGCCGGCTCTGCTGCTCGGGCGTCAGACCGAGCTCGCTCCGGTGCTCGAGCATGAACGAGATCACCGGCCGCTCGGCCGGGTACGACATGGGCGGCTCCCCGTATGGCCTCGATCCTGGCCCCGAGAGATGGCGCTCGAGCTGGGACCCGAGGCTCCGGAACTGCTCCACGACCTCCCCCAGGGCCCGCCCGGCGTCTTCGTGGAATGCGGGCCGGACGGAGTCGGCAAGGGCGAGACCGCCGAGCCCGAGGAGGGTCGCGACGAGAACGAGCGTGATGGCGATACGCGTCATGGCCTTCTCTCCTACCGGTGGTGTAGGTCCTCAGTCGTACACGATCAGCGAATGCACGGGGTAGTCCTTCAGCTTGGCCCGGCCGTGGAGGAAGCCGAGCTCGATCAGGAATGTCACGCCGACCACCACGCCCCCGGACTGCTCGACCAGCCGCAGCGTCGCGGCCATCGTGCCGCCAGTGGCCAGGAGATCGTCGACGACCAGGACCCGCTGGCCGGGGCTGATCGCGTCCTCGTGCATGGCCAGGGCGTCCCGGCCGTACTCGAGCTCGTACTCGACCTCGATGGTCTTGGCCGGCAGCTTGCCGAGCTTCCGCACCGGGACGAAGCCGGCACCCAGCTCGTGGGCCAGCGCACCCCCGAAGATGAAGCCCCGGGACTCGATCGCGACGACGACCTCGACCCGCGCCTGGATGTAGGCGTTGGCGAGCTGGTCGAGGACGTACTTGAACGCCCGGGGGTCCTTCAGGAGGGTGGTGATGTCCTTGAACAGGATCCCCTCCGTCGGGAAATCCTTGATGTCCCGGATCTTGGCCTTCAGCTCGGACACGTCCATGCCGGGTCTCCTTGCGGGCGTGGCAGCGGTGAGCCTTCATGATAGCCCGCCGCGTTGCCGGC
>DASYQW010000368.1 GCA_036005065.1 Candidatus Methylomirabilota bacterium
CGCAGCGCCGCCTGGTGGAGGATCTCGAGCTCCGCGCTCTTGGCCTTGTGGAACTGGCGGACGTCGGCGATGGCGGATTTCTGCGCATCGGTGAGGGAACGATCGTCGGCGCCGGCCTCCTGGTCCTTCTTCCGGAGGCGCTCCATCGCCAGCTCGTACGCGCTCTTCGGGGCGTCGTCGGACATCGCAGTCCAAGTGTAGCAGAAGCGCGGGGCTGACCGCGACTCGCCCGCGGTGCGCTATGCGCGAGGTCCGGCCGGATGCTTTCCGGAGGCCGGCCACGAGGAGCAGACCATGTGTCAAGCCGGCGGGAAGCGCCCGAAACCGGTTCCCTCCGCGGCTGGCATGGGGTATACTGAGGTCCAGAGATGAGGCTCGGGTCCTCGCCTGCAGAGACCTTCCGCGCGTCCGTCCCGTCCATCTGGTTCACCGGCACCCGAAGAGAGCTCGCGCGGTTCGCCTCTCATGGCGCTCGTCGTCGGGCGAATGGCCGGAATATGCCGGTGAGGGAGCGCAAATGTTGAGACCGAAGCGTACGAAGGTCGCACTTCCTGGACCTCTCGATCCGGTAGAATGCCCGCCAGGTGATCGGGCTGTACTGATCGGCGCCTACAAGGCCGGTTTGATCGTGGCATGGAGGCGCGATGCCGAGCGTGGATACCGCTTGACATTCGCCGGTCGGCCGGACGAGTACGTAGAGGTCACCAAGCTCACCCGGTATCTCGAGAAGCTCAACGGCGCGGCCTGACCGCCCGGAATGGGCGCGCCGGCGTCCGACGCCGCCCAATGACCCGGGCGACCCGGCGTTGAGCTTTCACGGCCGGGCGTTGGGGGTCTGACCCGAGGCGTCGGTAGGCCGCGGCTTCATCCGCGACACCATCGCGGCCATGGAGCAGAGGCGGGCCACGGCCAGCGAGGCTCCTGTGACGGTGTTGCGCCCGCCGCGCTGGACCAAGGTGGCCGTGGTATTGGCGGCCTCGATCTTTCTCGCGGGGTTCGTGACGACATACGATTCGCGCATGGCTCGAGCGAGAGGGCAGCGGAGGGCAATAGGGAGGGTCCGTCGAACGACGCGTTGATATCATGGCGCCCATGACGGTCGTCCTCCTCGGCACCGGCGGCCCGCCTCCGAAGCCCCGGCGGCGGGGACGGCACGAAAGGAGTCAGCCATGGCGCTGATCGACGTCCACAACCACATCCTCTCCAAGACGTGGGTGGAACTCCTGGCTTCGTATGGAGGCCACCGCTACCAGACCGCCCGGGACCCGGAGGGGCGCACCATCGTCCTGCGCAAGGGCGCCCGCTTCCTGGGGCTCACCGACGCCATGTTCGATCCCGAGATGCGCCTCCGGGCCATGGACGAGGTCGGCGTCGCGATCGAGCTGCTTTCCTACACCTGCCCGAATTGCTACTGGGCCGACGGCAGGGCGGCCGAGACCGTCGCCCGCGCCATGAACGATCACCTGGCCGATGTGTGCGCCCGCTGGCCGGACCGCTTCCGGGGCCTGGGGAGTGTGCCGCTCCAGGACGTCGACCTCGCGCTCAAGGAGCTGGAGCGCGCCGTCGACCAGCTCGGGATGGTCGGTCTCATCGTGCTGGCCAACGTGAACGAGACGCCGCTCGACGATCCGCGGTTCGAGCCGTTCTGGGCGGCCCTGAACGAGCGCCGCCTCCCGGTGCTGCTCCACCCCACCGTGCCGCCCGGCGTCGAGGCGATGGGGATGGATCGATACGGGCTGGTGCCGACGATCGGCTTCATGATCGACACCACCCTGGCGGTCACGCGAATGATCCTGGCCGGTATCTTCGAGCGCTACCCGGAGTGGCCCCTGATCGTCGGGCACACGGGGGCGACGCTCCCGTTCATCGCCGGGCGTCTCGACCAGTGCCACCGCTTCATCCCGGAGACGCGAGCCCGCCTCAGCCAGGCCCCGTCGACGTACCTCAAGCGCCTCTACTACGACACCGTCTGCTACGACGAGCATGCGCTCGAGCTGGCCTACAAGCTGGCCGGGCCCGAGCGCCTCCTCTACGGGAGCGACTACCCTCACACCATCGGCGACATGGCGGGCTGTGCCCGGCGGATCGAGGCCCTGCCGATCCCGGAGGCCGAGAAGGAGCTGATCCGCTCCGGGAACGCCCGCCGCCTGTTCGGGCTGGCCAGCCGATAGCGCCGCCCCGGGCCGGCGAGCGCCTGGCGGAGTCCATGGACGAGGGACCTGTTACTATAGGCCCAGGGACGGGCGGGCAGCCCCTGATGACCGAGACGGTGTCTCGAGGAAGGATGAGCCATGATTGAGTTCATTCACCACTACTCGAGCGTGATCGAGTCCGCCAACGGCAAGCGTTACGTCGCCCGCGTATACGCGGACCAGCAGCCGGCGGGCCTATGGGAGGCCTGGTTCGTGTTCTTTCCGCTCGACGGCGGGGGCGCGGTCGCCTCGGATCGCGAGACGACGCAGAGCAAGCGCGAGGACGTGCTCTACTGGACGGGCGGCATCACTTCGACCTATCTCCAGGGCGCTCTCCGTCGGGCGCTCGACCGCCTCCCGGAGGCGCGCCTGCTGCGCCACATCGCGCAGGCGGAGCTGGAGGAGACCTACAAGCGGGCCGAGGCCGACGCCTACCAGGCCGCGGCCGAGGAGGCCCTCGCCCGGGCTCGGGCTGCCGAGGCGCGGCGGCGCGAGGCGGAACGGCAGCTGGAGGGCCTGGACCCCGCCTCGCGGGGCCACCTGGAGGCGTCACCGCCGGCGGCGTGACTCCGTTCAAGGCCCGGAGTTTTCCTGGAGGAACCGCGAGGCTCTGCTGGACCTCGCCCGCGAGCACGGCTCCGCCCCCCCCTCCGGCCGGCCTGCTGACCGGCCTGCTGAATTGTCGGCCTGCCCGCGGGTGTTCGGGGCCGTGATCGCCGACCATTGCGCCTGACCGGGCGTGCCCGAGGGACACCGCCTCCGGAACTGGCCGTAGAGTAGGAGGCCATGGCCGAGCACGCGCGGGCGGTCATCATCGGGGGCGGCGTCGCCGGGTGCAGCGTCGCCTACCACTTGACGGCGCGCGGATGGCGAGACGTCGTCCTCCTCGAGCGCGCCGAGCTCACCAGCGGCTCCACGTTCCACGCGGCCGGCCTGGTCGGACAGCTCCGCTCCTCGGTGGCGCTGACCCGCCTCATGATGTGGAGTGTCAAGCTGTACCGGCGACTTCAGGCCGAGACCGGACGCGACCCCGGCTGGCACGAGGTGGGGAGCCTTCGCCTCGCCTCGTCGGCCGAGCGCATGGAAGAGCTCCGCCGCCAGGCGGGCTGGGCCAAGACCTTCGGGCTGCCGCTCGAGGTGGTGAGCCCGGAGGAGGCAGCCAAGCTCTTCCCGGTGATCTCGGTGGACGGGCTTCACGGCGCCGTCTATCTCTCCACCGATGGCCACCTGGACCCCGGCGGGCTGGCGGCGGCGCTGGCGGAGGGCGCGCGGCGGCACGGGGCCTCGATCCGGACCGGCGTGCGGGTCACGGGCATCGCGGTCAAGGAGGGCCGGGTCCACGAGGTCCGGACGGATGCCGGCCCGATCCGGGCCGACGTCGTGGTCAACGCGGCCGGGATGTGGGCGGCCGAGATCGGCCGGATGGTGGGCGTCACCATCCCGATGGTACCTATCCGTCACCAGTACCTGACGACCAAGCCGATCGAGGGCGTCCACCCGCGGATGCCGGTCATGCGCGACCCGGACCTGCTCGACTACTTCCGCGAGGAGGTCGGGGGCCTGGTGGTCGGCGGCTGGGAGCGGAACCCGGTTCCCTGGGGCCTCGACGGCATCCCCCCGGATTTCAACAACCGGCTCTTCGCGCCGGACTGGGAGCAGTTCGCGCCGCTCATGGAGAATGCGGTCCGCCGCATCCCGGCGCTGGCCGGCGCCGAGGTCGTGCGCCTCATCCACGGCCCGGAGGCCTTCACGCCCGACGGCGAGTTCATCCTCGGCGAGTCGCCCGAGGTCGCGGGGTTCTTCGTGGCCGCGGGCTTTTGCGCCCACGGAATCGCGGGGGCGGGCGGGGCCGGCCGGATCATCGCGGCGTGGATCGCCGACGGGGATCCGGGGCTCGACCTCTGGCACATGGACCTCCGCCGGTTCGGGGCCCAGTACCGCTCGCGCCGGCTCGTGACCGAGCGCGCCCGGGAGATCTACGGGACCTACTACGACATCCGCTACCCGAACCAGGAGCGCGAGGCCGGTCGACACCTGCGGCTCTCGCCGGTGCACCCGCGCCTCCGCGAACTCGGTGCCGTGTTCGGCGAGAAGGCCGGCTGGGAGCGCCCGAACTGGTTCGAGTCGAACGCGCCCCACGGGAGCGAGGCCCGCCGGCCGCGCGGCTTCGCCGGACGCTTCTGGTCGCCGGCCATCGAGGCCGAGCACATCGGGACGCGGGAGCGGGCCGGCCTGTTCGACGAGACCTCGTTCGCGAAGTTCGAAGTGGTCGGGCCAGGCGCCCTCCGGCTCCTCCAGTTCCTGACCGACAACGACATGGACAAGCCGGTGGGGGCGGTGACCTACACCTCGATGCTGAACCCGCGCGGGGGGATCGAGTGCGACTTCACGATCACGCGGCTCGGCCCCGACCGCTTCCGCATCATCACCGGCTCGGCCTTCGGCACCCATGACCGCGGCTGGATCAGCGGGCACCTCCCCCGGGACGGCTCCGTGCACCTCACCGACGTCACCGGCGGCTATGCCTGCGTCGGCCTCTTCGGCCCGCGGGCCCGCGACATCCTGGCCGCCGCGACCGAGGCGGACGTCTCCCACGCCGCGTTCCCGTACCTGACCGCCCGGGAGATCGCGGTGGGCCGCGTCCCGGTCCTGGCGGTCCGCGTCACCTATGTAGGCGAGCTCGGCTGGGAATTCTACGCCCCGACCGAGTACGGGCTCGAGCTCTGGGACACCCTGTGGGAGGCCGGCCGGCCCCACGGCCTGGTGGCCGCCGGCTACCGGGCGATCGACTCCTTGCGGCTCGAGAAGGGCTACCGCTACTGGAGCGCGGACATCACGCCCGACGACACGCCCTACGAGGCCGGCCTCGGCTTCGCCGTCCGCCTGGGCAAAGGCGAGTTCATCGGGCGTGAGGTTCTCGTCCGGCAGAAGGCGGAGGGCGTGCGGCGCCGGCTCTCCTGCCTCACCCTCGCCGACCCGCTCGCGGTGGCTGTGGGCGGTGAGCCCGTGCGCGCCGACGGACGCATCGTCGGCCGGGTGACGAGCGGGGGGCTCGGCTACTCGGTCGGGCTCAGCATCGCCTACGCGTACCTCCCGGTCGAGCTGGCGGCCGCCGGGACGTCGGTGGCCATCGAGGTCTACGGCGAGTGGATCGACGGCATCGTGGCGGCCGAGCCCCTCTGGGACCCGAAAGGCGAGCGCGTCCGGAGCTGAGCCGGTCGAGACTCCCCAGGGCCGGCCTCTTGTCCCTGCCTCTTCCTAAATGCCCGCGCTCACCGCGGCCGCAATCATCTTCATTCCTGCGCGTGGACTCGGGCGTCGACCGCTCCTCAAGGACGCCCGCATCAAGACACGCCAGGGTAATAGGGACGGCGCCCTTCTTGAGCTAGCCCCAATCGGCAATTCCTTTGCGCCTGCGACCAGGGAATCTCCGCTTCCCACCCATTTCTTGCCGATCAGGGCTAGCTCTTTTTCGCGGCCAGCCGTCTTTTTAGCTCTCGAAAGGACATCGTTCGCTGTCGTCGTCGGGCGCGGATCAGTCTCCAGAACGAGGGATCGGTCTGCAGGACGACCGCGTCCCAGTCGTGGCCTTCCACCCCCACCAGCACCGCAGCGGGCTTCCCGCGCCGCGTGATGACCACGCGGTCGTGTTGGGCATCGTCCACACATTCCTTAACCTTCTTCTGAAGGTCGCGCACGGTTACGGTCTTCATAGGATGTCCTCTGTTCTCTTCCCGGGCGGCTTTCTGCGTATCGCCCGCACGTAGACGACGTTCTCGTTTACGGAGACGTCGTAGAACACGCGATGCTCGCCGACCCTGAGCTCCCGGATCGGTGGCTCTGCCGTCCAGGGTGGTATGAGGTTCACCAGGAGCTTTCGATTCCGCGATGGAGTCATCGGTTCGTCGACCAGTTGCCTCTCGATTGTCTCGAGCACCTTTCCCCGATGGAACGCGGTGAGCCGTCTGAGATCCTTCTCCACGTCGCGCGCGAAGCGGATTTCATACACGCATATATCATTGCATATGCATCATTGCTTGGTCAATCTGGCCCCAGTCGGAAGGGCCGCGCGGAAGAGTTTCGAGGCCTGGACTCCCTCAGAACCACAGCACGCGGGCGCGGAGGGCGAGGTCGGTGAGGAGGTCCCGGGCCGGCCCCGTGTAGGTGACGTGGCCACGGTCGAGCACGTAGACGCGGTCGGCCAGCGCCAGGGCCAGGTCGAGGTTGTGCTCGACCAGCAGGATCGCCGTAGTGCCCCGGAGCGCCGCCACGGTCGCGTAGACCTCCTCGACGACGGCCGGGGCCAGCCCCTCGAACGGCTCGTCGAGGATCAGGAGATGGACGTCGCCGATCAGGGCGCGGGCGATGGCGAGCATCTGAAGCTCGCCGCCCGAGAGAGTCTCGGCCCGCGCGCGCCAGCGGGCGCGGAGCCTCGGGAACCGATCGAGGAGCCGGGCCTCGCCGTCCGACCCCGCACCGGCGCCGTCTCGCCGCGCGAGGCGGGCCAGCCGGAGGTTGTCCGCCACCGTCAGGTTCGGGAAGACCCGCCGGCCCTGGGGCGCCAGCCCGATCCCCAGCCGCCCGATCCGCTCCGGTGGCTCGCCCGCGATGTCGCGGCCGCGGAACGTGACGCGACCGTGGCGCGGCGGCCGAAGACCGACGATCGTGTTGAGCGTCGCGGTCTTGCCGGCCCCGTTCCGGCCCAGCAGGGCGACGACCTCGCCGCGCCGCACGTCGAGCGAGACCCCGTGCAGGATGTGGCTCTTCCCGTAAAAGGTGTCGACCTCCTCGAGGGTCAGGAGCGGCTCGCCGGGGGGCGCCGGCGCCGCAGCCGCGGCCGCCGCCGGCTGCGCCTTCCGCCCGCCCAGGTACGCGGCGCGCACCTCGGGATCGGCCTGGATCGCCGCCGGCGGCCCGTCGGCGATGATCCGGCCCGAGTGGAGCACGGTGATCCGGTCGGAGAGCGCCAGCACCCGGTCGATGTCGTGCTCGATCAGGACGATGGTGACACGGCGGGCGAGGCCCTTGATGAACGCGGCCACCCGCTCGCGCTCGGCGTGGGAGAGCCCGGCCAGCGGCTCGTCGAGCAGGAGCACGGTCGGCCGGGTCGCCAGGGCGATCCCGATCTCGAGGAGCCGCTGGCCGCCGTAGGAGAGGCTCGAGGCGACCGCGGCCTCCAGCCCCTCGAGGCCCACCTGGCGGATGGTCTTCCGGGCCTCCTGCGTGAGGTCGTCGAACGACGCGGCGGGCCGCCAGCCGTGCAGGCGATGCCGGCTCCGCGCCTGCACGGCCAGCCGGACGTTCTCGAAGACCGTGAGCTCGCGGAAGATCGTCAGGATCTGAAACGAGCGTGAGATGCCCCGCGCGACGATGCGGTGGGGAGCGAGCCCGGTGATGGGCTGGCCGCGGAAGTGAACCGTCCCGGCGTCGGGCGGGAGGAGGCCCGACAGGAGATTGAACAGCGTCGTCTTGCCCGCGCCGTTCGGCCCGATCAGCGCGCGGAGCTCGCCGGCCCGGACCTCGAGATCGACGCGGTCCACCGCCGCCAGGCCGCCGAAGCGCTTCACCAGGCCATGGGCCTCGAGCAGCACCTCGCCGGGGACGGTCGCCGGGCCGCCGTTCACTCCGTCGGCCTGCGGCTGGGGGGCGACCCGGCCGGCCATGGCCGCCAGCGCCTCCGCCTCGCGACGGAGCGGCGCCGTCAATCGCCGCAGGATCCCGAGGATCCCGTCCGGCGAGAAGAGGACGAAGGCCATGAACAGGAGGCCGAAATAGAGGAGCCAGTTCTCGGTGTAGCTCGTGAGGACCTCGCGGAAGAGGACGAAGAAGGCTGCCCCGACCGCCGGCCCCAGGAACTGACGCATCCCGCCGACCAGCGTCATCGCCAGGATCTCGCCCGACATCGTGACATGGACGAGATCCGCGTAGACGAATTGCTTGAGGAGGGCGTGAAGGCCGCCGGCCAGCCCGGCGATCGTGGTGGCCAGGACGAAGGCGAGCCACGTGTAGCGCCCGACGTCGTAGCCGATGAAGCCGGCCCGGCGCTCGTTCTCGCGGATCGCCTGGAGCACGGTGCCGAACGGGGCGTGGACGACGCGCCACACCAGTACCGCTCCGGCATAAGTGGCGGCGGCCGTGAGCCAGTAGAACGTCCGCTGGTCGGTGAGGTCGAGCCCGAGGAGGGACGGCCGGGCGATGCCGCCGAGGCCGCTCTCGCCGCCCGTCACGGCGGTCCAGCGAAAGACGATGTAGAAGAGCATCTGGGTGAAGGCGAGGGTGAGAAGCGAGAAATAGACGCCGCGCCGGCGCAGCGCGAAGAACCCGAGGACGGCTCCCAGCCCGGCTGCGGTGAGGACGCCGACCGCGAGCGGGGTGACGAGCCCCTTGACCAGGTGGATCTGGGTCAGCGCCATCGCATAGGCCGCGAGACCGAAGTAGGCCCCGTGGCCGAAGGAGGTGAGGCCCGTGTAGCCGAGGAGGAGGTTGTAGCCGAAGCCGACCAGCGCGAAGAGCGCGATCTCGCTGGCCACCGACACCGTGGTCCCGAACCAGCCGACCACGAAGGGGAGGACCAGGAGCCCGCCGGCCAGCGCGACGAGCGGCTGGCGCCAGAGGCCCGGCATCAGGGGCATTGGGTCACACCGCCCGTCACTCGGCGCCGAACTGCGCCCAGTGTTCTCCCATCAGCCCCCGCGGGCGCACCAGGAGCACGAAGGCCATCAGCGCGTACATCGACGCCTCGGCGGCCGGCGGCCAGAACAGGACCGTGAGCGCCCGGATCAGCCCGACCAGGAGGCCGGCGACGACCGGTCCCCAGAAGCTCCCCAGCCCGCCGATCACCACGACCACGAAGGCGGCGGTCCCGATCTCGTTCCCCATCGCCGGGTAGATCCCGGCCAGCGGCGCCGACAGGACGCCGGCGAGGCCGGCCAGGGCGACCCCGACCCCGAACACGGCCGTCATGAAGGGGCGGAGGCTCAGACCGAGGGCGCGGACCATCTCGGGGTCGCGCGTCCCGGCCCGGACCACGATGCCCCACGGCGTCTTCTCGAGGGCGAGCCAGAGACCCCCGATGGCCAGCGCGGTGATCCCGATCACGACGAGCCGGTAGCGGGAGTAGACGAAGTCGCCGACCGTCACGAACCCGCGAAGGGCGGCCGGAATCTGGAAAGGGTGCCCCGAGGCGCCCCAGACGATCCGGACGGCCTGCTCCCCCACCATCGCCAGCCCGAAGGTGAAGAGGAGCCCCAGGAGCGGGTCTTCCCGGTAGAGCCGGCGGAGGAACGTCGTCTCGATCGCCATCCCGACGAGCCCCACCAGGAGCGGCGAGATCAGGAGCGCGCCGCCGAAGCCGGCCAGCCGCTGAGCCTCGAGGGCGAGGTAGGCGCCGAGGGCGTAGAACGCGCCGTGAGCGAGGTTGATCACGCCCCCGAGCCCGAAGATCAGCGAGAGCCCGAGGGCCAGGGTCGTGTAATAGGCGCCGACCACCAGGCCGTTGGCGAGGTGCTCGAGCAGGATGATGGGCGAGATCGGGGGCACGGCTGGCTCGACGCGGGGCGAGGGGGACCCCTCGGCCTTGTCGCGGCCCCCCTCACCCCGTCCTCTCCCCCGGTCGGGGAGAGGGATGCCTCACACGGGGGGCATGTTGCAGGGGTTCTCGGCCTTGGTGGGCTGGATCAGCTCGAGGGACTGGCCGGCCGGCGGCATCGGCTCGACGATCTCGAAGATGTCCCACTGGTCCTTCGACTTGGCCTTGTCCTTCACCTTGACGACGTACATCGTCTGGAGGAGCTGGTGGTCCCAGTCCCGGAACCAGCCCTCGCGGCCTTTGAGGATGTCGAACTTCGCCCCTTTCTCGAAGTGCCGGACGAGGTCGGCGCTCTGGGTGCTCTTGGTCTCGGCGATGGCCTGCAGCACGATGCGGATCCCGACGTACTCGCCCCAGGCCTGGTTCTCGGGTGGCTTCCCGAAGCGCTTGACGAACCGCTCGGTGAACTCCGGGGACCCCTTCTCCTTGAGATCGTGGTACCAGAGGCTCTGCCAGTATCCGGAGAGCGCGTCGAGCCCGGCCGGCCAGAAATTGCTCGTGTCCATGACCCCGCCGGCCAGCGGGAACGGGGCCCCGAACTCCTTGTACTGCTTGAGGAAGGTCGTCTGGTCCGTCCCCGCCAGGTTCAGGTAGACGAGATCGGGCTTGATGGTGCGGAGCTTCAGGATGTAGGCGGAATAGTCGAGGGTGCCGGTCGGGATCATGTCGTTACCCAGGCTCACGCCGCCGTTCTCGCCGAGGAACTTGGACGACACGCGGTAGAGGTCGTGGCCGAACGCGTAGTCGGCCGTGAGGAAATACCACTTGGCCCCCTTGATCTTGCCCTCGCGGGCCTGCCAGAGGCCGATGGTCTTCGTGTACATCGTGTTGCACCCCTCCACGTGGAAGAGGTACCGCTGGCATCGCGCGCCCCGCCCCTCGTCGGAGTTCCAGCCGGTGTTGACATAGACGATCTTGCCCCGCTGGGCGACCTCGCTGATGGCGAGCCCGGAAGCGCTCGAGATCTCGCCGAGGAGGAAGGTCGCGCGGTCCCGCTCGATGAGCTTCTGGGCTTTGGTGACCGCGACGCCGGGGTTGGGCGTGTCCTCGCTGATCAGCTCGATCTTGCGACCGAGCACGCCCCCGGCCGCGTTGGCCTCGTCCACGGCCATCTGGGCGGCCATGTACGCGTAGGCGCCGGTGACGCCGAGAAAGCCCGTGCGCGGAGTCAGGTGGCCGATCTTGATCGCGTCCTGGGCCCGCAGGACCGCCGGGAAGCCGAGGCCGGCGGCGGCCGCGGCCCCGAGGCCGGCCTTGAGGACGTCACGGCGTCGCATGGTCTTCATGGCTCCTCCTTGCTCGAAGGGGAAGGACGGGGAGTCGCGAGGCTCGACGCCGGGCACCATCGCACGGGAGTTCGGCGCGTGTCAACCGCCCACCTCGGGCCGCGGGCGGGAGACGTAACGGTTGCCCCGGATCCAGAAGCGGAGGGGCAGGTCGGTCGCGCGAGTGATTCCGACGCGGAGCCCGGTGGCGATGGCGACGGCAGGCCGCGGCTCGGGCGCCAGGATGACGAGCGGGCCCCGCGCGAGGTCGCGGCCGTTGTCGGCGAGGGTGATGGCGAGCGCCTCCGTGAGCTTGGCCGGGCCATTCGTCAGGGCGATCGACTCGAGCGGCAGGCCGCGGCGGCGCGCCATCACCGCGAGGCCACGGGTCGGCTCGAGGGCGCGGATGAGGACGCAGCCCGGCACGCCGGGCGGGCCCGTGATGGCGTTGAGGCAGGCGTGGAGCCCGTAGGCCTGGAAGACGTAGGCCACGCCACCCGGGCCGTAGAAGAGGGTGTGCGAGGAGGGCCGAAACGCCGCATGCGACGCGGCATCCTCGGGCCCGAGGTATGCCTCGGTCTCGACGATGCGGCCGGCGGCAGGCGCGCCCCGCAGGCGCGAGACGAGCAGACAGCCCAGGAGGTCGCGCGCGACCGCGGGGGCGGGGCGGAGGTAGAACCGGCGAGGCAGCGGGGCGAGGCGGGGGGGGCGCCGCGCCGTCAGGGCTTCAGGCGGCGGAGCACGGCCTCGAGGGCGTCGCTGGCGTCCTGGCGGTCCTGGAGCAGCCCCTCGTACCGGTCGCGCAGCTCCTGAAGCGCGCGCGTGGTCCCCTCGTGCTCCACGACCAGGCTGCCATGGGCCGCGCCGAGCTCGGAGACCTCGCGAGCCTTCTGTCCGTGGTCTTCGACGAGCGCGGTGTGGGCCGACCGGAGCTCCCCGAGCGCCCGCGCGGTCTCATCGTGCTCCTGGCGCAGGCGGTCGTAGCTCTCCTTCAGCTCGTGATGGTTTCGGCCCAGCCACTCGCAGGCGGCGCGGAGCTGCTCGTGCTCCCGGTGGAGCGTCTCCATGGACCCGACGAAGGCGTCCCAGTCGGTCACGATCTTCCGGACCACTTCGACGACCGCCTTCAGCTCGCCGACGTTCAGCTCACTCATGGCTGCTCCTCCTGCTCGGACTCACGCGGATCCCCCCGCGCGGAACCACGATCGGAAGATCGCTGCCCTCGCCCGGACCGGCGGCGAGTAGGGCCCAATTTTACACTCGATCGAATCTCCACACTGAGCTCGTTACCCATAACTCACTGATTTTACTGGTTATTGGCTTCGCGATTTTGCGGTGTCCCGTGCCGGCGAGGCCCGGAGGAGCCGTCGCGGGCGCGACATCGGGCACGCCGCTTGCTCATTCGGTGAGATCGGAGGCCGCGCATCCGGACTGGCGCGCGGATCGCTCCGCGGGAGGGAGGACGAGGCGATACGCTCCGTCAGCCTCCGGTGACACCCGAGCCGAGGAGGAGGGCAGTCATGCGTCGAGTGTGGATCACCGGGTGCATCGTCGTGCTCGTGGCCGGCGGGCCGGCGGTGGAGAGGCCGGATCGGGGTCTGGCCGCCGCCGCGGGGCCGCGCGAGGGACGGCTCGAGGGGCTTGCCCCCGAGGCCAAGGCCGCCCGCCGCCGCTGGGCCCTCATGAAGATGGACGAGATGGACGACGAGCGCCTCCGCTGCCGCGAGCGCTTCACGGCGCCCCGTCAGATCATGGACTGCGAGGCCGGATGCGAGCGACGCTACCGCGAGTACAACGAGATCTACCTCGAGGCTGCCCGCGAGTAGCGATCTGGCCTGATCGCTCAGGCCGTCACGTCGACGAGGACCTTCATCACGGGACCGCCGCCGAGGGCCTGCTCCATCCCGGCCTGGAGCGACCCGAGCGGGATCCGACGACTCACGAGCGAAGCCAGGGGGATGGCGCCGGATGCCGCCAGGGCGATGGCCTGTTCCCAGTCCTCGCGCGCGTAGAGGCGGCTGCCGTGCATGGTGAGCTCGCGGGCGAACATGCGGTAGAGGTCGACCGGCATCGGGGCGGCGTGGATGGCGACGAGGCTCACCGTGCCCCAGGCGCGTACCACGTCGGTCATCACGCGGACCACGGCCGGGTTCCCCGTCACCTCGAAGGCGACGTCCACGCCGTCGCCCCCGGTCCATTCCTCGGCGAACCGCACGACGTCCTGACCCGGTCCGACCGGCTGGAGCCCCAGCTTGTCGAGCATCTCTACCCGGAACGGGTTCACCTCGGCGACGGCCACCCGCGCACCCCGCTGGCGCGCCACCAGCGCGATCAGCGTGCCGATCGGTCCGCCGCCGAACACGAGGACCGCGTCCTGCGTCTGGACGTCGGCGCGGCGGACGTCATGGGTGGCGACCGCCAGGGGCTCGATGAGCGCCGCGTGGTCGTCGGAGAGCGAATCGGGGACGCGGAGCAGGCGCTCGACCGGCACCGTCCAGTACTCCTGCATCCCGCCGGGGAGGTCGACCCCCAGGACCTTGAGCTCGTAGCAGATGTAGGCGGCGCCTATCCGGCACGCCCGGCACTTCCCACAGGACTGGACCGGCTCGACCACGACACGGTCCCCGGCAGTGAAGCCGCTCGCGGCCGGGGCCTCCGCGACCTCGGCAACGGTCTCGTGGCCGATGATGCCGCCCTTCGGCACCCGGTGGTCCAGATGCCCCTGATAGATGTGGAGGTCGGTCCCGCAGATCCCCACCCGGCGTACCCGCAGGAGCGCCTCGCCGGGGCCGGCCACCGGCACCGGCGCCGTGCCCGGCCTGAACGTCTGCGCTCCCTCGTAGAACACCGCCCGCATCGTGCCGGCTCTGGCCATGGAAGACCTCCTCGACGATGGGCCCGTCAGGGTAGCCCGGCGACGAAGACGCCACCGGTGAAGGTGGAGGGATAGGCGAGGAACGAGGCCAACGGGGCGAGGCTCCCGTTCGGGTTGCGCTTGAGGACGCGGACCTGCGGCGGGTTCCCCGGCCCGCGGCCGGCGATGATGTCGGCGCGGCCGTCGCCGTCGACGTCGCCAGCCGCTACCCGGACGCCGCCGCTGATCGTCGACCCGAACGGGGAGAAGGTGGCCAGGACGGTGAGGGTCCCGTTCGGGTTCCGCTTCATCACGCGGACGGCGCCGCTGCTGCCGCCCCCGGGGCCCGCGAGGATCTCGGCGCGGCCGTCGCCGTCGACATCCCCGGCGGCCACGAAGACGCCGCCCCGGAACGTGGGCCCGTAGGGCAAGAAATCCAGGATCGGCGTCACCGTGCCGTTGGGGTTGCGCCGGAAGACGCGGACGGGCAGGGGGTTCCCGGGCCCCGGCCCGGTGATGATGTCCGCCCGCCCATCGCCGTCGACGTCGCCGGCCGCGACGTGGACTCCACCGGTATATGCGGAGCCATAGGGGAAGAAGGTCGGAGCCACCGGCACGATGGCCCCGACCGGCGTCCGCCGGAAGATCCGGACGGGCTGAGCCGTCCCGGCGCCCGGCGCCGTGACGATCTCGGCGCGGCCGTCGCCGTCGACATCCCCGGCGGCCACCCGCACGCCGCCGGCGAAGGTCGATGGATAGGGGAGGAAGCTCCCGCTCAGGGTGCCCGCCCGTGAGCCGGCGAAGAACCGGACCTCGGGGGCACCGCCCGGCCCCGCGCCGGTGATGACCTCGTTCGCCCCATCGCCGTTGACGTCGCCGGCCGCGACGCTGAGGCCGCCGCGGAAGGTCGCCGCGTAGGCCAGGCGCGACAGCAGCGTCGGCCCACCCAGGGCGTCGAAGCCCCGAAGGAGCGGCGTGCTGCCCGATCCCGGGCCGGTGAGCAGCCAGGCCGGTCCGGTCGCGAGCCGGCTCGCGAAGACGTCGCTCGCCTGGTTGGTGTCGCCCGCGACGAGGTTGGTCGCCTCCGACTCGAAGGCGGCGATCCGGCCGTCCGCGCTGATCGTCGGCGCCCGGCTGGCCCCGTTCCCGGGCGCTCCGCCGGCGGCGACGCTGAGGCACGTGGTCGTGTTGGCGACGCGATCGCGGACGAAGATGTGGCGTATCCCGCCGGTACAGCCGCCTCCGACGAGGTTGGTCGCCAAGGATTCGAACACGACGAACCGGCCATCGGCGCTGATCGCGGGGCGCTGGCTCGCGCGGCTCCCCGCTCCACCGCTTCCGATACTCACGCACGCGGTCACCCTGGCCACCCGGTCGTGGACGAAGATCTGACTCGTCCCGGTCGTGCATCCGCTCGCGACCAGATTGGTGGCGATGGAATCGAACGCCACGAAGCGCCCGTCGGCGTTGATCGACGGGTTCAGGCTGAGCGCGTTGGCGGCCGCTCCGCCGGTGGACACGCTGACGCAGACCGTGGTGTTGGCGATCCGGTCGTGCAAGAAGATGTAGAGAAACCCGCCCGCCACCGTGCAGCGGCTGGTCAGGTTCGTCGCGTCCGATTCGAAGGCGATGAAGCGCCCGTCCTTGCTGACCGCGGCGTGGAAGCTGCCGCCGTTCCCCGCGGTGGCGCCGGTCCGACTCGCGCAGGTGACCGCGCCGGTGGCGGGTCCGAAGAGGAAGAGCTGCCGAAAGCCGCCACTGGGGCAGCCGGCGATGTCCTCCTCCGAATCGAAGGCCATCAAGCGGCCATCGGCGGTGACCGCCGGCTTCTGGGCGTCGCTCAGATCGAAGCCGGTCGCCTTGATGCAGGTGGTGGTGCTCATGGCTCGGTCGCGGATGAAGACGCCGCCGTTCGCGCAGTCGGGTCCGGCCAGGTTGGAGGAGGCGGACTCGAAGGCGGCGATGCGCCCGTCGGCGCTGACCGAGGGGTGACTGCTGGCGGCGTCGCCCGGGGCGCCGGCCGAGCTCACGCTCGCGCAAGAAGTGGCCCGGGTGAGCCGGTCGTGGACGAAGATGTGCTCCAGCGCGCCGGTGCAGCCGCTCCCGACGAAGCTCGTCGACGCCGACCGGAAGGCGACGAACCGGCCGTTCGCGCTGAGAGCGCCGCCGGCGCTGGCGTGGTTTCCCTGGCTGCCATTGCTCGCGACGCTGACCCGACCGACCACTCCGGCCGTGGCCGCCCGGGGACCGGGGCCCGCCAGACCGGCCAGCAAACCGGCTGTCACCACCCCGATCGCCCACACCCGTGCCGGCTCCATGAGATCTCTCATCCGGAAGGCTGCGAGGACGTCCCGGCAACGGTACCGGGAGTGGCCGATGCGGTCAAGGGCCGATCGGCGGCCGGGTGGGCTGGGGATTGCTACGTGAGGACCGCGCCCAGCGTGTCGTGGCTCAGCCCGCGCCGAGCTCCTTGCGGACCAGGCGGGCGCCGGCGGCGAGGGCGGCGATCTTGCCGTTCGCCATCGCGCGCGGACTCCAGCCGAAGCCGCAGTCCGGGTTGACGGAGAGCCGCTCGGCCGGCCACACCTTGAGGACCCGGCGGATCCGATCGGCGACGTCCTCCGCCGTTTCCGGGTAGAAGCCTTTGACGTCGATGACCCCCGCCCCGAGCTCCCGCCCCTCGTGCGCGTACTGGGCCAGGACGTCGAGCTCGGCCATCTCGCGGCCGGCGAGCTCGAGGACGAACTGGTCGCAGCGCGCCTCGAGGAGCCCGGGCAGGTAGGGCCGGTAGGTCCGGTTGAAGCGGGAGCGGCCGAAGCGGTTCCCGAAGCAGACGTGGAAGGCCAGCTTGGCCCGGACCCCCTCGGTCGCCTTGTTGAACAGGCGCGCCATCTCCTGGCCGGAGACGTTGCCGCGGGCCGGCTCGTCGATCTGGACGAAGTCGGCGCCGGCGGCGACCAGGCCCTTCAGCTCCGCGTTGATCACCTCGGCGAAGCGCTCGGCCACGTTCACCACACTCTTGTAGACCATCCCGGGGTGGATCCGGGAGCCGAAGGTGAGGGGCCCCGCGCAGGTCGCCTTCGTCGCCCGGGGGGTGTGGGCCTTGAGGTAGGCGAACTCCTTGACGATGCCGAGCCCGCCCTCCGGCGTCTCGATGCGCCCGACCGCCTCGTAGCGGGTCTGCTGGTCATACCCCCAGGGGCCGACCTTTCGCCGTACCGGAATCGCCTGGATGCCCTTGATGATCGCGTAGTAGGAGTCCACATAACCGTCGAGCCGACGGACCTCGCCGTCGGTGATGACGTCGAGGCCGG
>DASYQW010000369.1 GCA_036005065.1 Candidatus Methylomirabilota bacterium
AACGACTGATCGAGCTTGCCGCCAGGTACCGCTTGCCCGCAGTCTACGAATTCAAGAACTACGTCGAGGACGGCGGGCTCATGTCCTACGGCCCGAGCATCAACGAGATGTTCGGGCGTATGGCGAGCTACGTCGATCGGATCC
Organism: Candidatus Methylomirabilota bacterium; assembly: GCA_036005065.1. Taxonomy (NCBI): domain Bacteria; phylum Methylomirabilota (SeqCode); species Candidatus Methylomirabilota bacterium. The sequence continues at coordinate 145 of DASYQW010000369.1, forward strand.
TCAAGGGCGCCAAGCCTGGCGACCTGCCGATCGAGCGCCCCACGACCTTCGAGCTCGTCGTCAACCTCAAGACGGCGAAGGCCCTTGGACTGACGATCCCCCAGTCGGTGCTGGTGCGGGCGGATGAGGTGATCCAGTAACGACGCACACGGCGGCCACGAGCTCGAGCGCGTCTCCGGCTTCACGTCGGCGGGTGACATGCGGGCCAGCATCTCCATGAACGCCGGCGGCGCGTTCGGGTAGAATCGCGAGGAGGAGCCGCCCACCTATGCGAGTCAAGACCGAGCGGGACTATTACGCGATCCTCGGCGTCGCCGACACGGCGACCGAGGAGGAGATCAAGCGCGCGTACCGCCGGCTCGCCCTCCGCTATCATCCCGACCGCAATCGCGGCGACAAGCGCGCCGAGGACCGCTTCAAGGAGATCAGCGAAGCCTACGCGGTCCTCATGGACCCCGGGCGGCGCCGGGAGTACGACGGCCTGAGACAATCCCGGGCCCAGGGAGACCGGGCGAAGGGCCCCGGCTGGCGCGAGGAGGACCTGTTCCGCGACCTCTTTACCGATCCGCGCACCGCCTCGGTGTTCGACGAGCTGGCTCGGGAGTGGACGCGGATGGGGCTCCGTTTCAACGAGGCCTTCCTCCGCGACGTCTTCTTCCGGGGGCAGGGCGTGATCGTCATCGGCCCCTCGGGTATCCGCTGGATCGGCACCTTCGGCCCGCGGGCGCCCGCCGAGCGGGTACCCGAGACCGCGCATGGCTCGACCGGCGGCGACGCGGTCGCCTCGTCCCCGGGCTTCCTCGGGTGGCTGTGGGAGCGCGTCAAGGAGACGGTGGGCCGCCCCCTGACCGTGCTCCGTCAGGCTCTCGCCCTCCCGGCGGGTGGTGTCCGGCGAGGCGACCTCCGGTACGAGATCGCGCTGCCGCGGGAGGACCTCGGGCACGGCGGCCGGTACCGGCTCACGGTCCAGCGCGCGGGCCGGACCGAGGAGCTCTTGGTCCGCATCCCGGCGGGAATTCGGGAGGGCACGCGGCTCCGGCTCCGGGGCAAGGGTGAGCTCGGACCCGCGGGAACACCCGGCGACCTCTTCCTCCACGTCCGCGTGAAGGCGTGAGCCGCGCGAGGCGCGGCGTCCGGATCAGCCGCTCGACTGCCGCAGCCCCTCCAGCGCGTCTTCGTAGGCGGGCCGGAGGGTGAGCGCCCGCTGAAACGCGGCGCGAGCCTCCGCCTTCTGACCGAGCTTGAGGTGAGTCCAGCCCAGGCCGTTGTGGAGCCCGGGCCAGTCGGGCGTCGCTCGGATCGCCCTCTCGAACACGGCGAGCGCCTCGCGGTAGCGCCCGAGGTAGTAGAGGCTCCAGGCGACCTTCGCGCGGACGTCCGGCAGATCCTCTGACGCCTGGCCGCCCGGCGCCTCCAGGCGCCGGAGCGCGGCCTGGAGGTGCGGCAGCGCGACATCGTAGCGCCCGAGCTCGAACTGGGCCGAGCCGAGGCCGACCATGGCATCGACGTGGTCCGGCTTCCGGTCCAGCGCGGCCCGGAAGGCTCCGCTCGCCAGGTGATAGCGCTCGAGCCGGAAACGGCTCCAGCCCAGCCCGGTGTAGAGACCGACCCACCTGGGCTGGCGTCGGATGGCCTCTTTGAAGGTGACGATCGCCGTGCGATAGTCACCCAGGTGATACTGGGACCAACCGAGCAACGATCGCGCCTCGTCGTGGTTCGGGTCCAGGCTCAGCGCCTCGAGGGAGCGCTCCCGGGCCGCCTCGTACTCGCGAGCCTGGTAAGAGGCCTTCCCGCGGCTGAACGCCGCCTGGGCCCGGACGCTCCGCCGTGGGCTTTCGCGGATGCCCTGCGCCCGGGCGGGCGGGATGGTGGCGATCAGGAACAGCGCCACCAGGCCTCCGATGATCGTCAGGGCTGCGTGGAGCCGCCACCGTTGCGGGAGCCGCTTATCGCGGGGGGACACGCCTCGCGGAGTCTGGGCGGTCGGCCGCCTCGTCGGCCGCCTCGCGGGCGCGCGCGGCGGCGTCGCGTGCCCGGTCCGCCGCGCGGTTCGCCGCCCGTCGCGCTTCGGGTCTGACGCCCGGCCCGGCTTGCTTGGCGAGCCGAGCCGCCTGCGTGGCGGCCCGCGACGCGTCCCGCGCCGCCTCGCCGGCCGCCCGGGCCGCGTCGCGCGCGGAGTTCCCCACGACTCCGGGCAGGCCCTCGGCGGCCTGGCGTGCCGCCGCGCGCGCGGCATCGGCCGATCGAGCCGCCTCCTGCGCCGCGCTGGCCGCGGCCCGCGCGGCGGCGGGGGGATCGAGGTCGCGACGGGTGCCCGATGCCGAACGGCCCGGAGCAGAGCCGGGGGCGGCTCCTCGCGCGGCGCCGCGTGGGGCTATGCCTGGGCCGTGACCGGCCCCGCGCTCGAGGGCGGCCTTACCCTTTGCGTCGGGGCCTCGACTGCCGCCTTCCGAGTCGGCATCTGTTCCTCGGCCCCGGCCGCCGGCATCTGCGCCCTTCCCGCCTCCCTTGCCGTCGCCCTTCCCACCATCGCCTTTCCCACCGTCGCCCTTCCCGTCACCTTTGCCGTCGCCCTTGCCGTCACCTTTGCCGTCGCCCTTGCCGTCGCCCTTCCCGCCGGCGGCGAAGGTCGAGTCGCTCCCGAGGTCCCCGTCGAGCAGATGGCGAGGAGACACGTAGAGGACAACCGCGAGGGTGAGCAGGAATATCAGCCCCAGCCGGGCAAGCCCTGTCATCGACGCCTCCCTCGACGATCGAATCCCCGACCGGCCGAATGGGGGGCAAGGCGCGTGCCAATCCCGCCATGGCCGCCGGACGCGACCCCGCAGGCGGCTCGCCGGCGGTGGGGGCTCGTATCCGGGCGTTGCCTGCCGCTGGCATGCGGGCATCCGCCCACGGGAAGGGTCATTTGCCGCTCACATCGGGGCTCAACCGATACTTCTCGATCCGGTAGCGGAGTGTCTCCTTGGAGAGGCCGAGCAGCTCGGCGGCTCGGGCCCGGTTCCAGCCGGTGTGGCTCAGCGCCTTTGCGATCAGGTCCCGTTCCACGGCTTCGAGGTGGATCGGCCCGCGCCCGAAGTCCACCTGGACGGCGCCTTCGGGATTCAGGACGACCGGCGCCTCGCCCCCCTTGGCGAGCCCGAGGTGCTCCGGCTCCAGGGTGCGCTGCGGGTTGAGCAGGGCCGCCCGCTCGACGACGTTCGACAGCTCGCGGATGTTCCCGGGCCACGCATACGCCTGAAGGGCCCGCGATGCGGCGGATGAGAAGTGGACGTCCGCGAGACCGTACCGGTCGCGGAGCTGGCCGAGGAAGTGCTCGGCGAGCAGGAGGATGTCTTCGGCGCGGGCTCGCAGCGGCGGGAGATCCACCGTCAAGACCCGCAGGCGGTAGAGAAGGTCCTGGCGGAACGCCCCCTCGCGCGCGGCGACCTCGAGATCCCGGTTGGTCGCCGCGAGGATACGCACGTCGACCCGGCGCGGTGTGAGGGCGCCGAGCCGTCGAATCGCCCGATCCTCGATGACGCGCAGGAGCTTGGCCTGGAGCGCGAGGTCGAGAAGGCAGATCTCGTCGAGGAAGAGCGTCCCTCCGTCGGCGGCCTCGAAGAGACCCGGCTTGCTCGTCCGGGCATCGGTATAGGCGCCCTTCTCGAACCCGAACAACTCTCCCTCGAGCAGCGCGGCCGGGATCGCCGCGCAGTTGATCTCGACGAACGCGCCGCCGGCCCGCGGGCCGGCCGCGTGGACCGCGCGGGCCGTGAGCTCTTTGCCGGTGCCGGTCTCCCCGGTGATGAGGACCGTCGGCCCGGCCTCGCCGAGCCGGTCGGCGCGCGCCACCTGGAGGATGTGCTGGCGGACCGCCTCGATGGCCGGCGACTTGCCGAGGAGGCTGTCGACCGGCGCGGCGTGGCCCGCGCGCTGGCGCAGGTAGCTGAGCTCGCCCCGAACCCGCTGCGTGTCCCACGCCCGCTGAATGACGACCCCCAGCTCTTCGAGGTCGAGCGGCTTGGTGAGGTAGTCGACGGCCCCGGCCTTCATGGCGGCCACCGCACTCGAGACGCTGGAGAACGCGGTCATGAGGATGACGAGCGTCTCGGGCCGCTCCCGCCGGATGGCTTCCAGGGCGGCCAGGCCGTCCATGCCGGGGAGGTGGAGGTCGACGAGGGCGACGTCCGGCGCGACCTCGGCCAGCGCCCGCAGCGCGTCCTCGGCCGAGGCGAACGCCCGCGCCGGGAGCCCCTGGCGTCGAAGGAAGTCCTCGATCGCTCCGGCCAGGGTGGCGTCGTCCTCGATGAGGAGGACGCTCGGGGGGATATCAGTTCAGCCTGAGGGGGAGCGGCGGCGCTCCTCCCCCAGACCCCCCCATGGCAGTCATCAGGCACCGATACGCGAGGACCATTTGCAGTTACGTCCTCTCAGGCCTCGTCGACCGGCAAGCAGGCGATCGCCCGAGTGCCCCGCCCGGGCGCGCTGTCGAGATGGAGCCGCGCCCCGCCGCTCTCGAGCAGCTTGCGCGCGACGGCGAGCCCGAGTCCCGAGCTGCCCGGCTTGGTCGAGAAGAACGGCTCGAACACGCGGGCCAGCACGGCTGGGGGGATCCCGGGACCGGTGTCCTCGACCGAGAGCTCGAGCGCTCCCGGAGGACCGGCGTCGCTGAGCCGGCCGTCGAGCGACTCGGCCACCCCGGAGGTGGCGGCGACGCGCAGGCGACCTCCCTTCGGCATCGCATCCAGGGCGTTGCCGAGCAGACAGAGCAGCGCTTCCTCGAACCGCGCCGGGTCGAGCCGGACCTTCGGGAGATCGCCAGGCAGCGCGACCTCGAGGCGAACGCGCTGAGCGGCGCACCGGGGACGTACGGAGTCCAGGGCGGGCGCGACGGCGGCGTCGAGGGCCGTCGGGACGCGGCGCTGCTCGACGGGCCGGCCGAAGTCGAGCAAGGCGCGCATCCGCTCCGAGAGCCGGTCGGTCTCGGCGATGATCTGCCCGAGGCGGGTGCGGAGCGGACCCTCGGGGATGTCGAGAAGCGCGACCTGAGCCGTCGAGCGGATCGCGGCCAGCGGGTTGCCGATCCCGTGCGCGACGGCGGCCGTGATCTCGCCGAACGCCGCGAACCGCTCGGCCAGGACGAGCTGCGCCTGAACGGCGCGGAGCTCCGCGTTGGCCCGGGCCAGGTCGTCGGCGCGGCGGGCCAGGGCGGCGTGCTGGGCCCGGAGCCGCCTGGCGGCCCGCCAGACGATGCCGTAGAGAGCGATGTAGAGCACGGCGCCCGACGCCAGCGCGAGAGTCCACAGGGTCAGCCGGGCCCGGCGCACGATCGCGAGCACGCGGCTCGGGTCGACGTACGCCTCGATCACGCCCGCCACCCGCCCCTCGCCGGGAAACGTGATCGGGACGTAGAGCTCGACGCGCTCCGGCCCGCTCCCGCGTGGCTCGAGGCGCACGCTGGTCTCGCCGGCCAGCGCCTCGCGGAGCCACGCGTCGGGCGGGTCGAGGGCTCCCGGGCGCTCGCTGTCGACCCACAGCACGCGGCCACGAGCGTTGTAGATCACCAGCCGCTCGATCTCCGGCAGCATGCGCACCTGGCGCGCGAGCTCCTCGAAGCGGTCTCCGGAATCCACCGCCGGCGTGCCGCGGACCCGAGGGGCGAGGGCCCGGGGCGCGGAGGAAAAGTCCTCCGAGCGAAGGTACAGGCGCGCGGCGGAGCGAACGAGAGCCGCCGTCGAGCTCCACTCCCGGTCGAGGATGCCGCGCTCGATGAAGTAGGCGAGGGCGAAGCCGAAGACGAGCGTGCTGGCCCCGATGGTCAGGAGGCTCAGCAGGGCGAACTGGCGGGTGGGGGAGCTGCGGCCGCGGAGCGACCCGGCGCCGCGGACCGGCGGACTCGCGGACCCGGCGGGAGGCTCGCTGAGGACGGGCGTCGACTCCATGGGCCTCTATCGTACCGCCGGCCGGCCCTTCGAGTCACGGCCGCCTTGTCTTGCCTGTCGGGGCGTGCTATCAAGAACGCGATACGAGGGCGGCTCACGTGCGTTTGCGCGGGGTTGTCTCGAAGGAGAAGGTCTAGGCCGCGGTGACACGCCTCCTCATCCGAAGCATCGTGACGCTCTGTCTGCTCGGCGCGGTCGGGTACGGCGTCTGGCTCTACGTGTATTCCCGCTATCATGTCTGGACAGACGACGCCTACGTCGAGGGAGCGCTGGTCCAGGTCAGTGCCCGCGTGCCGGGACCCGTGGCGAGGGTCCTCGTGCGCGACAACGAGGACGTGCGCGAAGGCCAGGTTCTGATCGAGATCGAGCCCCGCGACTACGAGATCCGCATCGACCAGGCCCGGGCGGCCGTCGCCATGGCCGTCGCGGGCGAGCGCGCGGCGCACACCGAAGTGCCCCTCACCCGGGGCAGCTCGGAGAGCCGCATCGAGCAGGCGCGGGCCGCCGTCGAAGGCGCCCGGGTAGCCGTCGAGGTCGCCCAGGCCCAGACCGTGGAGACACAGGCACGGCTCGAAGGCCGGCGGGCGGCGGTGTTCGCGGCCCGGGCCGACGCCGCGGTGGCCGAGGCCGCCCTCGACAAGGCGCGGCGCGAGCTCGAGCGAATCCGCCGACTGATCACTCAGGGTCTGGTCTCGGTCCAGGATCACGATACGGCCGAGACCGGGCATCGCGCGGCCGAGGCGAGCCTCGAGGCGACGCGCCGCCGGCTCGCGCAGGCCGAGCGCGAGGCCGAGCAGGCCGAGGCGGAGGTTCGCACGCGCGTGCTCGGGGTCGGCCACGCCCAGCGGCGAACCGAGGAGGCACAGGCCCATCTGGCCGAGGCCGAGTCCCAGCGGGCCCAGGTCCCGGTGAAAGAGGCCCAGGCCGGACGCGCCACGGCGGGTCTGGAGCAGACGCGAGCCGACCTGGCCGCGGCCGAGCTGCAGCTCGCCAAGACCCGCGTCCGCGCGCCCGTGGACGGCACGGTGTCGAAGAAGACGGTCGAGCCCGGTCAGCTCGTCCAGCCCGGCCAGCCGCTGCTGGCGATCGTCCCGCTGCAGGGCGTCTGGGTGATCGCGAACTTCAAGGAGACCCAGCTCGGTCGGGTGCGTCCCGGCCAGCGGGCCACCGTTCGGGTGGACAGCTTCACGGACCGGGTCTTCGAGGGGACCGTGGAGTCGATCAGCGCCGGAACCGGCTCCCGGTTCAGCCTCCTGCCTCCCGAGAACGCGACCGGGAACTGGGTCAAGGTGGTGCAGCGCGTGCCGGTGAAGATCGTGCTCGAGAGCTACCGGGCGAATCCGCACGTCCTGCGCCCGGGCATGTCGGCCACGGTCACGATCGCCCTCCGGTGATCGCGCCCCGAGCGGGGGCCGCGGAGTCCGGCCCGAGCCCGGCGACCCGGCGGTGGCTGGTCACCGTCGCCGTCATGCTCGTGGCCACCATGCAGATCCTGGACACCACGGTGACCAATGTCGCCCTGCCCCACATGCAAGGGAGCCTCTCGGCCTCGGTCGACGAGATCACCTGGGTCTTCACCTCGTTCCTGGCGGCCAACGCCGTGGTGCTGCCGGCGACCGGGTGGCTCAGCGCGCTGCTCGGCCGGCGGCGGTTCTTCTTTGCCGCCACCGGGACCTTCATCGCGAGCTCGCTGCTGGCGGGTATCGCCCCGAGCCTCGAGGTGCTGGTGGGGGCCCGCGTCCTCCAGGGCCTCGGCGGCGGGCCGCTGATCCCGCTGTCGCAGGCGATCCTCATGGAGATCTTCCCCCCGCGCGAGCGGGGGACGGCCATGGCCATCTGGGGGCTGGGGGTGATGTTCGCTCCGATCTTCGGCCCGACCCTCGGCGGATGGATCACCGACAATTACTCCTGGCGCTGGATCTTCTACCTGAACCTCCCGATCGGCGTGCTCGCGCTCGTGGTGGCCTGGTTCAGTCTCCCGGAGCCCGCCGAGCGCCCGGCCGCCATCACCCGGGTCGACGGGATCGGCCTCGGCCTGATGGTCCTGGGAGTCGGCATGCTCCAGGTGGCGCTCGACCGCGGAAACCGCCTCGATTGGTTCGACTCGGGGTTGATCACGACGCTGGTCGTGCTGGGCGTGGCGACGGTCACGGCCTTCGTGGTGCGGGAGCTCGGAGTGGCCGAGCCGATCGTGGACCTGCGGATTCTGGCCAGCCGGACGTTCGCGCTCGGGACGCTTCTCATCAGCATGATGGGGCTCGGCCTCTACTCCAGCATGGTCCTCCTGACCTTCTACCTCGAACAGCTTCTCGGCTACGATGCCCTGACGACCGGGTGGGTGCTCGCTCCCGGGGGGCTCGGCTCGGTCGTCTCGCTGGCCGTCGCCGCTCGGCTCGTCAACCGGGTGGACCCCCGGTGGCTGGTCTCGATCGGCGCGGCGATCATCGCCTACGCGCTCTCACTCATGGCGTCGCTGAGTCTGGCCGCGGACTTCTGGACCGTGCTGTGGTCGCGCTTCGTGCAGGGATTCGGGATGGGCCTGGTCTTCGTGCCGCTGACGACCATGACCCTGGCCGTCGTCCCGCCGGCCCGGATGGCGACGGCCACCGGCATCTTCAATGTCGTGCGCAACCTCGGCGGGAGCGCCGGGATCGCCGTGCTGACGACGGTCCTCTCGCGCCAGACGCAGGTCCACCAGACGGCGCTGGTCGGCCGGGTCACGGCCTGGGACCCGGCGACGGCCGATCGGCTCGGCATCCTCGAGCGGGCCTATGCGGCGGCGGGGGCGGATGCGTTCACGGCCCGGGCCCAGGCCCTCCAGCGGCTCTACGAGGACCTGCAGCGGCAGGCGGCGATGAAGGCGTTCCTCGACGATTTCTGGCTGCTGACGGCGCTGTTCGTGGTCTTCGTCCCGCTCGTCTGGTTCATGGCGCGGCCCCACGAGCCGGCGGAGACGCTCCAGCCCGTGGAGGCCGCCTGAGGCTCCCGCAGTTCGGCCGGGCCCACGACGCGTGGCCGGGCGTCGTCATCAGCGGCGTCGTCGTGGTGGCGGCCGCCGTGCTCGCGGATGCGGCCGGCGATCCGCCGCGCGGCGGGGCCCGCCTCTATGTCGGCCTCGTGCTCGGCTTCGTGATGATCGCCGCCGGGTATGCGCTACGCTTCTGGGAGCGGCGGCAGCCCTGATCCCTCGGGCGACCTCGAGTTCGCATGGAGGATGACCGACACCCCTCCGATATTCAGACCAGCCAGAGGATGAGCAGTCCGAGGGCGATCCGATAGACGACGAAGACCGTGAGCGTCCGGCGCTGGAGGTAGCGAAGGAGGAACCAGACGGCCGCCAAGCCGGCGGCGAACGAGGCGACGAGGCCGACGGCGAGCGCCGTCGTCTCGTCCGGGGCGAGCCCGCCGCGGAGAAGCGTGGCCGTCTTCAGGAGCCCCGCCGCGGCGGTCAGCGGGAGGCCCAGGAGGAACGCGAAGCTGGCCGCGGTCGGGCGGTCGAGGCCGGCGAACAGCCCCGCCGAGATGGTGATGCCGGACCGGGACGTGCCCGGGATGAGGGCCAGCGCCTGGGCACAGCCGATGGCGGCGCCCCGCGGCACTCCGACACCCCGCAGCTCGCCGACCCGGGCCCGCGCGGCCTGGCGGTCGGCCCACCACAGGACCAGGGCCCACGCCACGAGCGAGACGGCCACGACGCGCGGAGAGCGCAGGCGGGTCTCGATGGCGTGCTCGAAGAGGAGCCCGACCAGACCGGCCGGCACGCAGCCCACCACCACCGCCAGGCCGAGCCGGACGTCCCGCCGGTCTCCGGCGAGCACGCCGGCCGTGGTCTCCCAGATCTCGCGTCCGAACCAGCACAGGAGCGCCAGCGCCGTCCCCAGGTGCACCGCCGCGTCAAAGGCGAGGCCCTGGTCCGGCCAGCCCAGGAGCACGGGAACCAGGATCAGATGGCCCGAGGACGAGATCGGCAGGAATTCGGTCAGGCCCTGGACGATCCCCAGGACGAGGGCCTGGACCGTCGTCACGCTCTCCCCCGGCTGGGGAGAGGCGGGCCGAGCGGGTCAGGCGACCTCACTAAGCCCTAGCCGACGATGTCTTCGCCGCCATCCACGCCCAGCACGTTCCCGGTCATCCAGTAGGTGCTGGAATGCGCGAAGGCGACGAGGGCGCGGGCGACATCCACGGGTGTCGTCAGGCGGCCACCGGGGTTCCGGGCCAG
>DASYQW010000370.1 GCA_036005065.1 Candidatus Methylomirabilota bacterium
CCCCCCGAAATGACCTCAGAGGATCACCGCGTGCATGACCCGGCCCTCGAAGAGGAGGGCCGACCCTTGCTGTCCGGCCGCCCGGTACTCGAAGACGCGGCCCGCGCCTGCGTTGGCGTGCAGGGTTCCCTCGATCGTCGCCGCCGCCCGCAGGAGGTCCTCCGCGCGCGCCCGCGCCGGGCCCTGATCGGGGTCCGGCGCCTCGGGCCGGCCGTAGGCATCCAGCGCCTGGGCGCGCAGGAGCTTCGGCCACTCACGGGCGAAGAGGTCGGGCTCGAAGAAGAGGTCGAGGCCGGCCAGGGTCCTCCCCACGAAGACCGCGGCCCCCAGGGCGCCGGGCGCCGCGCGGGAATCGAGCCCCCGCTCCGCCTCGCGGAGCTGGGCCTTCACCTCCGGCTTGTCGTAGATCGCCTGGTAGCTCTGGGTGGTCGACGGCGCGGCCGCGCGGCGCGCATACCGGTCGACCTCGGCCCAGACGCGGCCCTGCCCTGCCTTCTCCAGGACCTTCGAGCGGAGCCCCGGCGCGGCGAAGCTGCCGCGAGCGCCGAACTCCTTCGCCCGGCCGGCCCAGCGGCCCTGCTCCACGCAGTAGACGCCGACCTTGCGCGGACCGGACAGGGGCGGCAGCAGGAGGTCCTCGGTGAGAACGCGGTTCTGCTTGCCGCCGAGGAGGATCTCGCCGGCCAGGAGGAGGACGTGGGTCTTCCCGCGGTTCTCCACGATCAGCTCGGGTACGGTGGCCTGCTCCTGCTCGGTGATCACGAGGTCTCCGCTCTCGCGCGCCTCCTCGAGCGCGGTCACGGCCAGCGGCGCCCCCGGCTGTCCGTGGAGCCAGAAGACTCTGAGGAGGCCGTGGGTCCGGGTCTCCCCGATCCGGACGCCCGCTGCGAATCGGTGGAAATCCGGACTGCCCTGGCCCGAGGGCCGGTCGAGGCCGCCACCGCCGTCGCCGCCTCCGAGGATTCTGAGCCGCTCCGCCCACGCCGTCGCCGGGCGCAGGCCGACCGTGCCGGCTGTCAGGCCCAACCACCGCACGAACTGCCGCCGCGTCGCTCGCATGGGACTCCTCCGCACGCCGGCCCTGGATTGGCCCGGAGGCCGGCCGGCGTGGTCGACCTCTTAGACCGGCCGGGCGAGGAGAAGTTCCCGAGGACGCACCGGTCTGTGTGGGGGGAAGGATCGCCGTCGGCCCGGTGCGCCAGGTGCCCCTCACGAGAGTGAAAAAATGCGCGGAGTGCAGCCCTACGCGCACACTTGATTACCCCGCGGGTAGATGCTCCCCTCCGAGCGGCGGCTTCGCCGCCGGGCCCACCCACCCAGCCCGAGAGGTCGGGAGGTTCCGGAGAGGGCCGACGAGGCCCCCTCCGGTAACTTCAGGGGGCGGGGGGCATGACTCCGTTCAGGGCCAGCCGTCCGCCGTCGGCGTAGATCGTCGTCCCGGTCACGTAGGAGGCGTCGTCCGACGCCAGGAACACGGCGATCCGGGCGATCTCCTCGGGCTCCGCGATCCGCCCCAACGGCGTCCGCATCAGGAAGCGCTGGATCATTCCGGGCACGCCGAAGAAGTTCGCGTTGATCGGCGTGTTCACCGTGCCGGGGCCGATCGCGTTGACCCGGATCCCGTGGGGGGCCAGCGCCACCGCCATGCCCTTGGTCAACATCGCGATGCCGCCCTTGGAGGCCGCGTAGTGGACCAGCACCGGGTGCGCGACGACGGCATTGACCGAGCTCAGGTTGATGATCGCCCCTCGGGTTCCCGTCTCGACCATGTGGCGCGCCGCCGCCTGGCCGCACAGGAACGTCCCCTTCAGGTTCACGCGGATCACCCGGTCGAACTCCGTCTCGGTGAGGTCGAGGAAGGGGATCTCCGCCTGCACCGCCGCATTGGCGACCATCACGTCGAGGCGCCCGAAGCGCTCGACGGTGGCGGCCACGAGGCGTCGCACCTGCCCGGCATCGCCGACGTCGGTGGGGACGGCCAGGGCGCCGGGGCCGAGCTTCGTCGCCTGCGCGCGCACCTCGTCGGCCAGCCAGTCGGCGAGCGTGACCTGGGCACCCTGGGCGACGAGCGCCTCGGCGATGGCGAGCCCGATCCCGCGCGCGGCGCCGGTGACGATGGCGACCTTGCCCTGGAGGCGCCCGGCGGACCCTCGATCGGATCCCGCCCGTCCCTTTCGCCGTCGGTTCCGTCGGGCCCCGACGGAGGCGCTCCCGGCTCGCGGCCGGGGCGCGTGCCGCCGGGGAGGCCCTTCATGCCGGTGCTGTGTCCCCTCGCGGTGGGTGAGAGCGTCCGAGACCGTCTCCGCCGAATAACTCCGCTTTGGCATTGGGAATCCTCCGATTGGCTGGACCAGGCCGCCGCCCGACCGCGGCGCCGAGGGGCCTTGAATGGCGGCGCCCCCCGAGGCTCGCGCCAGCCGATTCTCGGCCCCGCCCCGCGAAAATACAAGGAGTCGCCGGGCGCGCGTCAAGGCGTCGGCTGTCCGACGCCAAGCCCCGGGCTGGCCGCACAGTGTCTATGTTCGTGACACCCAGAGACCCGCTGGTGGGAAGGGAAGGAGGGCCTGCCCCGTAACTCTTCGTGGTTTCGACGCTGGCCGAACGGCGCCGGCCGCCGAGCCGCCTGGCATTACAGTCGCATGGATCGGCCGGCAGCAGTTGGCGCTGTCCGGAAGGCACTCAGGCTCTGAAGGGGGAGGTCAGCCATGTTTGGCTTCATGCTCGACGAGACCGAGACGCAGGACACCGCGGGGCTCAGCGGGGCGTCGTGCCAGTCGTGTCACCTCAAGCTCGCGTCGCGCGCTCCCCGGGTGGTGATCGGGGGCTCCACGTACCACCGCGACTGCTACGAGGCGGTGCACCTGAAGAAGACCGGCCGGCGTCCGCGTCTCGTCGCTGCCCCGTCGGGGGATCGGGTCACCTTCCGGCCTGCCGCGTGAGCGAGTTCGCGGGGACGCAAGCCTGGGGATCGACGCATGCTGCGTAGCGTCCGTGATGTCGTCGGCTATGGCCTCTCCGCGACGGACGGCGAGATCGGGGAGATCGCCGACCTCCTGGTCGACGACGCCGACCTCAAAGTCCGCTACTTGGTGATCGATACCGGTCGCTGGCTTCCCGGGCGGCAGGTCATCCTGTCGGCGGCGTGGATCTCGAGCGTCGAGCCCGCGAAGCGCACGGTCGTGATGAACATCGACACCAAGCGCATCAAGGAGGCGCCCGCCTACGACCCGGGCGCCGTCATCGACCGGGGGTACGAGAGCCGGCTCCATGACCACTACCGGTTCCCGTACTACTGGATCTGAGTGCCAACCCTACAGCTTGAGGAGTACCCGCATGAACCGCGATAGCCTCGAAGGCCAGTGGATGCAGCTCAAGGGGAAAGTCCGGGAGCAGTGGGGCAAGCTGACGGACGACGAGCTCGACCAGATCCAGGGGAACGCCGAGCAGCTCATCGGCAAGCTCCAGGAGCACTACGGGCGCACCCGCGAGCAGGTCGAGCAGGAGCTGGACCGCTGGCTTCAGGGCCAGCAGATCGAGAAGCGGAAGGCTTCGTAAGCGGCCCGCGCTCGAACCGGGGCCGCGTGCCCTCCTGGGCGCGCGGCCCCTTCGTTTTTCTTCCGCGGCTTCGCTTGACCCTGCTGCGGCCCTCGTGCTACCAAGAAAGACTGATGGACTTCGCCTACTCCGCGTCCGAGGACGCCTTCCGAGCGGAGCTCCGGGGGTGGCTCGAGGCGGAGCTTCCCGCCCACCGGCGCGAGTGGCCGGCGACCGACGACGAGTTCACCCTCCACCCCGACCGCGCCTTCGACGCCTGTCTGGCGTGGCACCGCCGGCTCCACAAGGGGGGCTGGGTCGGGATCGCCTGGCCGCGGGAGTATGGCGGCCGCGGCGCCACGCTGGTCGAGCAGATGATCCTCCAGGAGGAGATGGTGCGCGCCGGGGCTCCGCCCGGGGTGAACACGATCGGTCTCATGATGGTCGGGCCCGCGGTCATGGAGTGGGGGAGCGAGGAGCAGCGCCGGCGCCACCTCCCGGCGATCCTCTCCGCCGACGAGATCTGGTGTCAGGGGTTTTCCGAGCCGGGCGCCGGGTCCGACCTCGCTGCTCTCCGCACCACCGCCGTCCTCGAGGGCGAAGTCTTCCGGGTGTCGGGCCAGAAGGTCTGGACGTCCAACGCGCAGCGGAGCCAGTGGTGCATCCTCCTGGTCCGGACGAATCCGGCGGCGCCGAAGCACGACGGGATCTCCTGCCTGCTGGTGGACATGCGAAGCCCCGGCATCACGATCCGGCCGCTCGTGCAGATGACCGGTGACGCCGAGTTCAACGAGGTCTTCTTCGACGACGTCCGCGTCCCCCGCGCGCACCTGCTCGGCCCCCTCGACGCCGGATGGAAGGTCGCCATCACGGTGCTCATGTACGAGCGGGCCGGTCTCGGCAACCAGACGAATCTCCATCACTTCACGCGGCTCCTCCTCGACCTCGCTCGCCGGACGCCGCGCGGAGGCGCCCCGGTCTCGCGGGACCCGGTGGCCCGGCAGGCCCTGGCCCGGTGCTGGATCGAGGCCGAGGCGCTCCGGTTGACCGGCCTTCGCTCCCTCACCCGACGGCTCCGCGGCGAGCCGCCGGGACCGGAGGGCTCGGTCCTCAAGCTCGCCTTCACGGATGCCTACGCCCACATGGCCGAGACGGCCGCTCAGCTCCTCGGGCCGCACGTCCTGCTCTGGCGAGGCACGCCGCGGGCGGTGGACGGCGGCCGCTGGGCGTTCCAGGCGCTCTTCGCGCGACGGTTCGGGATCGCCGGCGGGACCTCCGAGATTCAGCGGAACATCATCGGCGAGCGGGTCCTGGGCTTGCCTCGCTGAGAGGCGGAGGGATGGACCGCGCGCTGGAGGTCGCCCTCGAGGCGGCGAAGGCGGCCGGCGCCCTCGCCCTGCGCTACTTCACCGGTGGGTTCGAGGTCACGGTCAAGCCTGATCAGACCCCGGTGACACAGGCCGACCGCGAGGCCGAGCGAGCCATCGTCGAGCGGCTCGGCGCGGCCTTCCCCGACGTCGGCTTCCTCGGCGAAGAGTTCGGAGCGCAGGGAGCCCAGGCCGTGCGGTGGATCATCGATCCCATCGACGGGACGCAGAACTTCGTCCGCGGCCTCCCGTACTGGGCGACGCTCATCGCCCTCGAGGAGGACGGCGACGTGACGCTGGGCGTGGTCCACGCGCCCGCCACCGGGGAGCTCCTCTGGGCGCGACGAGGCGAGGGCGCCTTCGCCAACGGGCGTCCGCTCCGGGTCTCGACCGTCGACCGACTGGCGAGCGCCACGCTGCTCCACTCGAGCCTCAACTACATGAAGGCGCTCGGTGCGTACTGGGACGGCTTCCTCCGGCTCGTCGACGCCACCCAGCGCCAGCGCGGGTTCGGCGATTACTTCGCCTACACCGTCGTGCTGCGGGGACAGGCCGAGCTGATGCTCGAGGCCGATCTCAAGCCGTGGGACCTGGCGCCCTTCAAGATCCTCTTCGAGGAAGCGGGCGGCTCCCTCACCGACTTCGAGGGCCGGCCGACGATCTACTCGGGCAGCGCCCTGGCCTCCAACGGCCGGCTCCACGCGTCAGCCCTGGCCGTGCTCCGTGGGACCGCCGGGCCCTGAGGCGTGCCGCTCACGGATCCGGCCCGGGCGTCCGTCGGCCGGTCCCGTGCTGCCGACCGGGCTCAGGCGTTCCGGCGGGCCAGGATGAGCGCGGCGATGGCGTAGCTCAGCACGGCGCCGAAGCCGACCAGCCAGACCCCGCTGGCGCTCAGCGCCAGCCAGAAGGCGACCGGTCCCAGGGCGCAGCCGACCAGGTCGATGAAGAACATGCTGCTCACCCGCTCGTCGCGGAAGCTGCGCAGCGCGGCCGGGAACATCGCCCCCGCCACCACCCCGCCCAGCGCCAGGTGGAAGGAGAAGGCGAGGGTCCGCGCCGGGAGCGCCAGGCCGATCGTCTGGCCGTTGAGGATCGGCGCGGTCGCGGCGTAGAGGCCGACGGCGAGCGGCACCGCCACGTAGAACCAGCGCGAGCGTTCGAAACGGCCCGACCAGAGACTCCCCACGCCGTTCCACAGGAGGAAGACACCGACCGCCACCGCCGCGCTCAGGTTCGGATCGCCGAGGAGGAGGAAGCTGTTGAACAGGACGAGGCTCTCGAGCAGGAAGGAGCCGAAGCCGAGCACGAAGAAGTTGAAGTGCCCGAGGCTCGTCGCCGTGCGGACGACGAGGGCCGCTCCCAGGACCCCGAGCAGGAGCAGGGCGGGGATGCTCCGCCGGACGAACTGGACCAGGGTGTCGAACCAGATCCCCGTGACCATGGACAGCGGAAAGAAGTCGGTGGTCGGGCGTCCGCCGTCCACCCACGCGATCGGCACCAGCTCCGCTCCCGGGATCACGGGCGGCGCGCCGCCCTTCTTCACGACGGCGTGAATGGTCGAGAGCTCGCCGTAGTACCCCCAGGCCAGGCTCCCCCGGGTCCGGTGTAGACGCACCTCGGACGGCGGCACCCCGGCCGCCGCCAGCGTCGCGCAGAGTCGCCGCACGAACTCCTCCGCCTCCTGCACGAGGAAGACCCGCGTGATCACCAGGTATCCGCCGGGACGGACCTTGCCGTAGGCACGCCGGAGCCCGGCGTCCGTGTACATGAAGTTGGCGTCGGGGAGCCCGATGTTGGAGATGGCCGATTGGGGATCGATGTAGGCATAGATGACCATGTCGAACTCGTCCGGGGTGTTTTCGAGGAAGTAGCGGCCCTCCTGCACGACGATGTCGGCGGTCCGATAGTAGTTCCAGAGCCACGGAAAGGCGCGGGCCGTCTCGACGAACCCTCCGTCCAGCTCGACCGCGACGATGTTGAGGTCTCTCGGGATCAGGTGCCGGAGGATCCGCACGTCCGAGCCGGTGCCCGAGCCCAGGACGAGGACGTCCCGGATTTCCCGGTCGGCGCCGGCCATCAGGCGCGCCGGCAGCGCCCGGGGCTCCCGCGCGTGCGTCACGTCCTGCTTCCGGTACTCGTGGAAGAGGAGGCCGTCGGCGAAGACCGCCAGTTCCCGCGGGAGGTCCACGACGTCGATCCGGCGGTATCGGCTCCACTGCGAGTAGGCGAGCGGGTGGCCCATCCACCGCGGCGCCTCGAGCTGCTCGAGGAAGCCGGTGGCGAGCTCGGCGGCGACGAAGGCCAGCGTGATCGCCGACGCCGTCACCACCACCGCTCTCGGGCTCGCGAGGTAGCGAAACGAGATCCACAGGTTGACCAGCAGCAGGGCGACGGCGAGGAGCACCAGCTGGACCGGGGTGAGGAAGAAGTTCAGGAGGCCGCCGAGCAGGGCCCCGCCGCCCGACGCGATGAGGTCGACCGCGTAGACGTTGGAGAGGAGGCCCTCCTGGCGCCCTTCCCGGAAGTAGAGGGCGAAGATCACGCCCTGCAGGAAGAACACCGGCCCGTAGCCGAGCGCGGCGACGGCCAGGAACGCCAGGATGACGGACCGGAGATACGCGTCCCCGGTGCCGGGGGCCGGCGCCCCCAGGGCGTACGAGAACGCGGCGGTGGTGTGGTCGATGAGGCCCTGAGCCAGGACGATGACTATGCCGAAGAGCGGGAGGAGCAAGACGGGGAGGAGCGCGGTGCTCCAGCCGAGGACGGGGAGGGAGGTCGAGCGGACCCGCCCGGCCGCCAGAGAGCCGAGGCCGATGCAGACCAGCACGCCGCTGAAGAGGAAGGGCGTCAGCGTGAAGATGGTGCTCAGCTGGAAGCGGAGCTCGCGCAGCACCGCGATCTGGAAGAGCATGAAGGAGAGCGCCAGGAGCGAGAGGATGGTGAGGTAGATCCGGCGCCCCGGGATCGCCGTCCCCGGCAGCGGCGCGGCGGGGGTATTCATGGCCTTCCCGCGATACACCAAGGCACGCGCGGCGCCCCCAAGCTATGGCGCGGGCGACGCCCGGGGCGGGGAGGTTCCTACCGGGGGCCGCCTTCCAGGGCCTGCACCGTGTAGTGGGTCCGGATCTGCCGGTTGAGGCGGGGGTCGGTCAGCTCGAGCTCGTAGGCGTCGCCGTAGATCAGCTCGCCGTCCACGAGGTTGACCCGCCGCGCCGGCTCGTCCAGAGCTTCAGGGCCCGGTGGAGCGAGGACGTGAAGCGCGAGGGACCCTCGAGGGTCACCTGGGAGATCGAGCCGGTCGGCGACTCCTGCTGCCTGACCGTCACCCACGACGAGCTTCGCGGGGACGCCAACCAAGAGCTCTACGGCGGCTGGCCGATGATCCTCTCCGGCCTGAAGACGCTGCTCGAGACGGGCGAGCGCCTGACGACGCCGGGATCGCTGCGATACGGCGGCTGAGCCGGCTCGCGCCGGCGGTGAGGCATCCCCACCTTGGGAGAGGGAGCGGAGAGAAGCGGAGGTTGGCTCGCCGCAGGCGCAGAGGAATCGCCGATTGGCGCGACCGCTCCGAGCGCTGAGCGCCGGGCGGACCCTAGACCAGCTCGACTGTGGCCCGGTGGCCTCGGGTCGCGGCCAGGGCAGCGTCGCGCGTGACCAGCGGGATCGCCAGGGCCTCGGCCAGCGCGATGTAGGCGGCGTCGTACGCCGTGATGTTGTGTCGCAAGGCCCAGATCCGGGGCATGAGAGGCTGGTGGGGATACCGGGTGAGAGCGAACTCGGCCATGACCTCCAGGGCGCGGGCGCCGCGTGCTCCGTCCAGCTCGCCCGAGGCCGCGTAGCGGCGCAGGACCTGGGCTACCTCGACATCGAGCAGGTGGGGCGCGTGGAGCGTCTCACCCGGGGCGAGGAGCCGCTCGGCGATCGGCGCCGCCGCCCGACGGTTGAGAAGGACCTCCAGGAGCGCCGACGCATCGACCACGATCACCGGCGGTCGCGCTCTTGCCGGACAGCCCGAGCGGGCGACACCTTCGGATTGACCGGCGGCAGCTGCGCCAGGCGCTCCCTGAGTTCGTCCGGGGTTGGACGCTCGGCCGTCTGGCGCACTTCCCGGAGCAGGTAGTCCGAGAGAGACAGTCCTTCCAGCGCGGCCCGGGCCTTGAGCTTCCGATGAAGATCGTCGGGGACGTTACGGAGCTGGATCATCCTGGACATGCTCGCAGCATATCTGCATGTGCCGCGCATGTCAAGGCTTGGCGGCCCGAGAATGGCGGCGTGATGCCAAGCCGTCGCGCGTACGGAGGTTTGCTCCGAGCGACTGCCTGTGGCGGGAAGGGGCCACGGCGCCGAAGATGCTGTCGGTGGGCTCCACCTCCGGATGATCGGGCGGCCCGGGCGCATCGGGGCGCTCGAGCGCGTCATCACCCACATGCGCGACCGGGGCCGGGTCTGTTCGCCCGCCGCGACGAGATCGCCCGCCACTGGATCGGACTCTCCGGGGCGCGTTGATGCGCCTCCTGCTGGCCAACCCGACCGCGACCGAGGCCATCACCGAGACCTGCGCGGCGCTCGCGCGCGCCGCCACCTAGACCTCACGGGATCCCCGCCACGGTCACCCCGCCGGTGCGCGCCGGGCTGTACGCGAGAAAACCGATGGCGGTGTCGGTACCGCCCCCCGTGAACGCCCGTACGCGGGGCGGATGGCCGGCACCCGGGCCCGTGAGGATCTCCGCGCGGCTGTCCCCGGTGACGTTCCCGGCGGAGACGAAGACTCCGCCATGGAAGGTGGGAGCGTACGCCAGGAAGCTCGCGAGCTGGCTCAACCGGCCCCCCGCAAGCTTGAAGGCGCGCACGCGCGGCTGTCCGCCCGGCCCGGCTCCCGCGATGATGGCCGCGCGGTCGCTCCCGTCGATGTTGCCGGCTGCGACCCGGACGCCACCGCGGAACTCCGGGTCGAAGGCAAGGAAGCTTGCCAGGGGCGCGACCCCCCCGGTGGCGCCCGCGCGGAGCCGGAAGACGCGGACCTGAGGGGGCCCTCCCTCCCCGGCGCCGGTGACGAGGTCAGCGATCCCGTCGCCGTTGACATCCCCGCACGCCACGAACACGCCCCCGTGGAGGCTCGAGGGGTACGGCCGGAAGTTGGCGAGGTCGCGTTCCGGGACCCCGTCGGGGCCGAGCTTGATGACGCGGACCTGGGACGGACCGCCGGGTCCCGTCGCCACCACGATCGCGGACCGGCCGTTCCCCTCGAAGTCGCACGCGGCGACCCGCACGCCGCCCTGGAAGGCAGGATCGAAGGCGGCGAAGCGCGTGGGGCGAGGCGAGCCGTCGGCGTTGAAGGCGCGGACCTCGGGCACCCCGCCGCGGCCGGCACCAGTGATGATGTGAGCGCCCCCCAGGCCGTCGAGCCTGGCGACTGCCACGAAAACCCCGCCGGTGAACCCCCCCGCGTAAGCCAGGAAGCTCTTGGCCAGCACGCCGGGTCGCCTGAAGGCCCGTACGTCCGGCGAGCCGCCCGGCCCCGGACCCGTCACGACGGCGCCGGACACCACGACACCGTTGAACGCGAACTCGCCGGTCGCGTCCTGCGCCGTGACGAAGAGCGGCGTGCCCATGGGCCGCGACGGCATGGTGAAGCTGCCGGAGACAGCCCCGGTCGGATCCAGGGTTCCGCCGAGGAGCGCGCGCTCGTCCAAGAAGAGCCTGAACGGGCTGTTCGGGCTCAGCCCGCGGATCGCGAAGAGCACGGTTTCCCCCGGCAGGACCGACCCGCGGGAGAGGAACAGGGCCGCGTCCTTCGCCCACCGGTTGAGGTCGAACATGAAGGACATGATGTCGCGGATTCCCGTCGACCCCTGGGCGACAGCACCCACGGGCACCTCCGGCGCGGTGAACCCGAGCAGGCGCTTCGGGAGGTCGACGACCAGCTCGTTTGCGAACGGCCCGGCCGGCCGGCGGGAGTCCGTGACCAGCTTGCTCAGCCCGATGCGCGGCGGGACGGGAAGCGGCATCGTGGTGCCCGTCACGGGATCGAGAACCGTCCCCGTGACGGTCAGCGGGCCGGCCATGCCGCGCTGGACCTGGAGTCGGACGATCCGGTCGATCCCATGGAACCCTGCCTCGTCGCTGACGCCGGTGCCCGAGTTGTGGTCCGTGTCGAAGAGGAGGCGGTAGAGGGCGTCGACGGGCCCGGTCGCCGGAAAGAGGCCGCCCAGGGTCACCAGGGCGCTCACCGAGGCGTCGCTTGCCTCGGAGCTGAACGCGATCCGGAAGAAGTCGAAGTACGTCGTCCTTCGTTGCTCGCCCAAGGGGTGGGTCGCGACCGCGAACTGCTGCTGGCGCTTGTCGCCCGGGGTGGTAGTCATCGAGATCGACTTCCCGGCCTTGTCGAGGATCTTGTCCTTCAGGATTTTGTCGATCTGCGCGCCCGTCAGGTAGGGGACCGGGATCTCCTTGGTCGTCTTGCGGTAGTTCGACGGGGCCATCAGATTCTGCCGGCCGCTGACCCCCTCCTTGTCCGGGGCGTGGCCCGCGTTGTCCGACTCCGTCGTCTTGTCGATCCGGTGTTTTTCCCCGAGCGTCAGGATGTGACCGACCTCGTGAGCGATGGTCTCACCGGTCTGCTGAGTGGTGTTCCGTCTGATGGCGATCACCACGGGCACTTTGTGGACCGACACACCGGGCGGCTCCCCGCCATCCTTTAGGACGAACTTCTTCGCGAAGATGACCTTCAGGCCCTTTTTGTTCTCCGTCTTCTCGACCTCACCCGACCCCTCTTTGAGGACGTTGGTGGCCTCGTCGCCCTCCTTGATGATGGCATCGCCGTCGACGTCGCTCTTCATCTGCACGTTGTCATGGACGTCCACCACCTTCAGCTTGATCTGTGCCTGCTTCAGGATCTCGCTGGCCTTTATGACGGACTCGGCGGCTAAGTCCTTGGTGACGTTGTCGACACCCTTGAGGATATTGATCACCACCGGGATCGTCGTGAACTCCTCGGCATCAGCCTGGCGCGGCGACAGGCTCGGCAGGACGCAGACGAGAGCGACGAGGTATGCGACAGCACGGATCACCATGGCGACCCCCTTTCGTGGCGCATAGGAACGATTAACGCCAGCTCTTCAATTGAGGAACAGGCACCTTACGAGCCAGGAGAAAAGCCTTGAAGGCGAGCTCAATTGCTCTGAACGTAGGCAGGAACGTAGGCAGGAACGTAGGAAGTGCAAGACACGTTTCCGTGCGCCCTCCCTCGGTCGGCCCCAGCCCCGCGCGCGCCTCCGCCCACGCGCCCAGAGAGTAGCGCGGCG
>DASYQW010000371.1 GCA_036005065.1 Candidatus Methylomirabilota bacterium
TCAGGGGTATGCGCCTTCAAGGGCTCACGCTGTTCGGCTTCAAGTCGTTCGCCGATCGAACCGACGTCAAGATTCTCCCCGGCATCACCGCCATCGTCGGCCCCAACGGCTGCGGCAAGACCAACATCGCGGACGCGCTCCGGTGGGCCCTCGGTGAGCAGAGCCCGAAGGCGCTCCGCGGGCACCGGATGGAAGACGTGATCTTTCACGGCTCCACCTCGCGCCGGCCGCTCGGGCTCGCCGAGGCGCTCCTCACCTTCTCGAACGATGGCGATGTCCCCGTGCCCTGGAGCGAGATCTCCGTCGGCCGGCGCCTCTACCGCGACGGCGAGTCGGAGTACCTCCTCAACAAGACTGCCTGCCGGCTGAAGGACATCCACGACCTGTTCCTGGGGACGGGCGTCAATCCGAAGGCGTACGCCCTGATGGAGCAGGAGCGGCTGGCTCACATCCTCACTGCACGTCCGCTCGATCGCCGCGTCTTCGTCGAAGAAGCCGCCGGAATCACCCGCTACAAGCAGCAGCGCACGGAGACACTCCAGAAGATCGAGGCGACCCGCCAGAACCTCCTGCGCGTGCGCGACGTGATGGACGAGGTGAAGCGCCAGCTGACCTCGCTCGAGCGCCAGGCCAGAAAGGCGCGGCAGTACAAGGCGCTCCAGGGCGAGCGACGCGGGCTCGAGCTCGCGCTGCTGGCGGCCGAGCACGCCGCGCTCCTCGGGGAGGAGGCGCGCCTCTCCACGGAGGAGCGGACGGCCACCGATCGCGCCGAGGCGCTCCGGGCGCGCGTCGCCGCCCTCACCGCGGAGCAAGAGCTCCTGCGGGCCGACGCGATGGCGGCCGAGCACCGCGCCGCGGACCTGCGTCACGGCCGGGACCGGGCCGAGCTCGAGCTGACCACGTGTCTCGAGCGGGCCACCGAGATCATGCGGCTCGAGCAGGAGCTGGAGGGCGATCTCCTCCGGCTCGGTGACGAAGCCGAGACGCTCGCGGCGCGGCTCCAGGCCCTCGAAGAGGAGCGGGCGGCCAAGCTCGCCCTGGCCGGAACTCTGCGGGACGAGTTCGCCCGCCTCCGCCAGCGCGCCCTGACCGAGGAGGCGGCGCTGGAGATCCTGCGGGGCCGCCTGCGGGAGGCGCGCGAGGAGGCCGAGCGGCTCCGTCGCGAGCAGGTCGTCCTCGCCGGACGCCGCACCGAGCTCGGGCAAATCCTCGGCGGCCTGGAAGAGCGGGGCGAGCAGCTCGGCCGCCGGCTCGAGCGGCTCACGGCCGAGCAGGGCCAGGCCGATCTGGAGCGCGGCCGGCTCCTCGACGACCGGTCGGCGACCGACGCCCGGCTCGCCGAGGCGACCGCTCGCGCCGCCGCGCACCAGGCGACACTCGCGCGCCTGGCGGCCGCCCTGGAAGCCGCCCTCGGCGCGCGGGCGCGCGCCGTCGAGGAGGCCGACGAGTGCCGCGTCGCGCTGGCGGCTCGCCGCTCGAGCCTCGCGGCGCTCGAAGAGCTCGAAGCCCAGCGGGCCGGGTATGGACGCGGCGTCCAGGCGGTCTTCGCGGCCGCGCGGGAGGCGCGGCTCGAGGGCGTCGTCGGGACCGTGGCCGATCTGCTCGAGGTGCCGCGCGAGCTCGAGCGAGCGATGGAAGCCGCCCTCGGCGAACGCCTCCAGTGGGTCGTGGTGGAGACCTTCGCCGCTGCCAAGGACGCGCTCGCCTATCTGGGCCGCGGCGGCGGCCAGGCGACCTTCGTCCCGCTGGACTGGCTGAACGGCGGGCCCAAGGGGTATCTGCCGGTCGGGGAGGAAGTGATCGGGCCAGCCGGCTCGCTCGTGGGATCCGGCTACCCGAGGCTCGTCGAGAACCTGCTCGGGTCGGTCGTGGTCGTCCGCGACCTGGGGGCGGCCGAGCGGCTCTGGAGCCAGAACGGCAACGGGACGAGCTTCGTGACGATCGCCGGCGAGGTCCTGACGCCGCCCGGCGCCGTGGGCGGCGGACGGGCGGCCGGCGGGAGCGACGCCTCGCTCCTCGCGCGGAAGCGCGCCATCCGGGACCTCCAGGCGGGCGTGGCCGAAGCCGACACGGCGCTCGAGGCCGCCCTCGGCCGGGTCCGCGCGCGGGAGGCCGAGCTCACGGAGCTCGCCGTCCAGCAGAAGACGGCGGGCGCGGCGCGGGAAGGGGCCGAAGCCGACCGGCTCGGCGCCGCCAAGGATCTGGAGCGCCTCGACCAGGAAGCGCAGCGCACCGGCCTCTTTGCCGACACGCTCCGCACGGAAGCGGCGCAGCTCGCGGCCGAGGCGGCGGGCGTCGGAGTCGAGCTCGGGGCCCGGCGCGGCGAGCTGGCGGCCGTGGAGGTCGCCACCACCACCGCCGACGCCGGGCTCGCGCGGGTCCTGGCCGGCATCGAGTCGGATGCGACGGCCGAAGCCGCGCGGGCCCAGGCCTTCCTGGAAGCGCAGGTGGACCTGGCCGCGCTGGCCGGCCGTATCGACGCGACCGAGAGCGACGTCGAGCGCCTCCGCGGGGCCGAGGCCGATGTGCGCGAGCGAATGAGCGCCGGAGCGGCGCGGGGCATCGCCGTCCGGGAGCGGCTCGGGCTGACAGCGGCCGAGCGGGCCCGACTCGAGGAGCGGGCCGTCGCTCTCCGCCAGGAACGCGACGCGGCCCAAGCGGCGGCTCAAGTGGCGGCCGAGGCGCTCCAGGCCCTCACCGAGCGCCTCCGGGCCCTCGGTGAGGAGGTGCGCGGCAGCGAGAGCGAGCTCGGCCGGCTGACGCACAGCCTGCGGGAGCTGTCCGTGCGGGCCGCCGAGGCGCGCGTCCGCCGGGAGGACCTCGAGACCGACGCGCGCCGGCAGTTCGAGGTGACGCCCGAAGCGCTACGCCAGACGCACGACCCGGCGCGCGACATGGAGGCGATGCGGACGCGGGTGGAGGAGCTGGGGACGAAGATCGCGGCCCTCGAGCCGGTCAACCTGATCGCGGACGAGGAGTACCGCGAGCTCGACGAGCGTCTCGGCTTCCTCCGCGCCCAGCACGACGACCTCACCGCGTCCGTGAAGGACCTGGAGCGGGCGCTCCGCGGCATGACGCGGACCGCGCAGGAGCGCTTCGTCCGGGCGTTCGAGGCGATCAACCGCAACTTCCAGGAGCTGTTCGCCCGGCTCTTCGAGGGTGGCCATGCCGAGCTGCGCCTGGTCGAGGCGCCGGAGGGCGGCGACCCGCTCGAATCGGGGATCGAGATGGTCGCCCAGCCCCGGGGCAAGCGGCTTCAGGCGATCTCCCTGCTCTCCGGCGGCGAGAAGGCGCTGACGGGACTCGCGCTGCTCTTCGCGATCTTCTACTACCGGCCGAGCCCGTTCTGTCTCCTCGACGAGGTGGACGCGCCCCTCGACGACGCCAACATCCATCGCTTCACCCGGGTCCTCCGCGAGCTCAGCGGCCAGACGCAGTTCATCGTCATCACGCACAACCGGAAGACGATGGAGGCGGCGGACGTGCTCTACGGGGTCACCATGGAGGAGCCGGGGCTCTCGCGCATCGTCTCCGTCAACCTGACCTAGGCGGGGTCAATTATCTTCGCGTAGCTTCGTCCCCGGTCGTCGGCCTCGCGGGAGCCCCGGGGCGAGCCGGGGCCGGGCTCAAACCCCTGTGTTAGACTACGATTTGCCATGCAGGCGGCGGGGGTCGGTACATTTCTGCGCGGGTGCCGGGAGGCGCGGGGACTCTGCCCGTGAAGTTCTTCTCGGCCCTGACCGAGCGCGTTCGCGAGAGTCTCAACAAGACCCGCGAGGCGTTCCAGGAAGGATTCGACCGGGTCTTCAAGGGGGAGGAGCTGACGCCGGCCACCCTGGAGGAGCTGGAAGAGCTCCTGCTCCAGGCCGACCTCGGCGTGGAGACCACGGAGGCCTTCATCGAAGCCGTGCGGGACCAGGCCCGGCGCGGGCGCCTCACCGATGGCGACGTGCGGGAGAGCCTGGCGGCTCACCTCCGGGACGCGCTCAAGGGTGCCGCCGCCCCCCTCGCCCTCGACACGCGGCCGGCCGTCCTGCTCGTCCTCGGCGTGAACGGCTCCGGCAAGACGACCACCTGCGGCAAGCTCGCCTGGGCACTCAAGCGTGATGGGAGCCAGGTCCTGCTCGCCGCCGCCGACACGTTCCGGGCGGCGGCGATCGAGCAGCTCGAGCGCTGGGGGGACCGGGTGGGCGCGCCGGTCGTGAAGCAGGGACCGGGGGCGGACCCCTCGGCGGTCGCCTTCGACGCCGTGAAGGCCGCCCAGGCCCGCCAGGCCGACGCCCTCATCGTCGACACCGCCGGGCGGCTCCACACCAAGACGAACCTCATGGCCGAGCTCCAGAAGGTCAAGCGTGTCATCGGCCGGCAGCTTCCCGGGGCGCCGCACGAGACCCTCCTGGTCCTCGACGCGACGACCGGTCAGAACGGGATCGCCCAGGCCCGGCTCTTCCACGAGGCGCTCACGCTGACCGGGCTCATCCTCACCAAGCTCGACGGGACGGCCAAGGGCGGCATCGTGGTCCGAATCGCCCGCGAGCTCGGCCTCCCCATCAAGCTGGTGGCCACCGGGGAACGCCCCGAGGACCTCGCGGTCTTCGACCCCGAGACCTTCGTGGCGGCCCTGGTCTCGGCCTGACATGGACGACGCCGGCTGGATGGCGCGCGCGCTGAGCCTGGCCGAGCGGGGGCTCGGGCTCACGTCGCCGAACCCGGCGGTCGGCGCCGTCCTGGTGCGAGACGGCACGGTGGTCGGCGAGGGCTGGCACCGCGCGGCCGGCGGGCCGCACGCCGAGGCGGCGGCGCTCGTCGCCGCCGGCGAGGCCGCTCGCGGGGCTACCTGTTACGTGACGCTCGAGCCGTGCGCGCACCACGGGCGCACGCCGCCGTGTGCGGACGCCCTCATCGAAGCCGGCGTCATCCGGGTGGTGGCGGCTTGCCTGGACCCCAATCCCCTCGTCGATGGACGCGGCCTGGCGCGCCTCCAGGCGGCCGGCATCGAGGTCGCGATCGGGGTGGGGGAGCCAGAGGCCCGCGCGCTCAACCGGGCGTTCTTCACGTTCGTGACGGCGGGCCGGCCCCACGTGACGCTGAAGTCGGCCATGACGCTCGACGGGAAGATCGCCGCCTGGGACGGGGCCTCCCGGTGGATCACGGGAGACGCCGCGCGCGAGGAGGCTCATCGGCTCCGCTTCCGGGCCGACGCCATCCTGGTCGGCATCGGGACGGTGCTGCGCGACGACCCCGAGCTGACGGTCCGTCTTCCCGGGGCGCCGGCCAAGGAGCCGTACCGCGTCGTGGCCGACAGCCGACTCCGGACGCCGGCCGATGCCCGCGTTCTCCGCGCCGGGGACCCGTCCCGGACGATTGTCGCGTGCGGCGCGCCGGCCCCGACGGCTCGCGCCGCGGGTCTGCGCGCCACCGGGGCGCGCGTCCTCGAGCTTCCCCGGGACGGCCGGCGCGTGGACCTCGGGGCGCTCCTCCGCGCGCTCGGGGAGCTCGGCGTCGTCTCAGTCCTGGCCGAGGGCGGGGCGGAGCTGGGAGCCGGCCTCTGCGAGGCGGGACTCGTCGATCGCGTGGCGTTCTTCGTCGCCCCCCGGCTCCTGGGGGGCCGGACGGCGCCCGGGCCGGTGGGCGGAGCCGGACGAGCCCTCAAGGAATCGGTAACCCTCGCGGGTGTAACATATCGGCGGATCGGCGAAGATCTCCTGATCGAGGCCGACGTGGCGCGCTGATGGTGAGCTGATGTTCACGGGACTCGTCGAGGCGCTCGGCTCGGTGGAAGAGCTCGCCCGAGACGCCGCGGGCTGGCAGCTCACCCTCCGGGCCCCGGCCGACTTCGCCCGCCAGGCCACGCTCGGTGAGAGCGTCGCGGTCAACGGGGTGTGCCTGACGGTGGTCGGCACCGAGGCGGCCGCCTTCCAGTTCGACCTGGCCGACGAGACGCTCCGGGTCACCGCGCTCGGTGACCTTCGCCGCGACGACCCGGTGAACCTCGAGCGCCCCCTCCGCCTGGGGACCCGGCTCGGCGGCCACCTCGTCCTGGGCCACGTCGACGGGGTCGGGCGGGTCAGCGCCGTCGAGCCGGAGGGCGCCGGGCGCCGCCTCACGGTCGAGATGCCGCCCGCGCTGCAGCCGCTCCTGATCCCGAAGGGATCGGTGGCGGTGGACGGGGTGAGCCTGACGGTGGCGAGCCTCCACGGGACAGGATTCAGCGTCGCCCTCATTCCCCACACGCTCGCGGTGACGACGCTCGGCCGGCGCGGGGTCGGGGCTCGGGTCAATCTCGAGATGGACGTGATCGGCAAGTACGTGCGGGCGCTCCTCCCCGGCGGGGAGCCGGCCCGCGAGTTCCTGGAACAGCACGGGCTCGTGGCCCGGGCACGGGAGGAGTGAGATGGGCCGCGCATACGACACGCACGACGACGATCGGCCGTTCGCCTCCATCGAGGCGGCCATCGAGGACATCCGGCAAGGCCGGATGCTCATCGTGGTCGACGACGAGGACCGCGAGAACGAGGGCGACTTCGTCATGGCGGCCGATCGGGTGACCCCGGAGGCCGTGAACTTCATGGCGACCCACGGCCGGGGCATCATCTGCGTGCCGCTGACCGGCGAGCGGCTGGACACGCTCCGGATCGGCATGATGGTGAGTGAGAACACCGCGGCCATGGGCACCGCCTTCACGGTGACGGTCGACGCCAAGCGCGGCGTCACCACCGGCACCTCCGCCTACGACCGGGCGCTCACGGTCCGGGCGCTGGTCGATCCCGGCACCCAGCCGGAGGACCTGGCTCGCCCCGGGCACATCTTCCCGCTCCGCTCGATGCCAGGCGGGGTGCTGCGGCGGGCCGGACACACGGAGGCGTCAGTGGATCTGGCCCGGCTCGCCGGCTGTTTCCCCGCCGGCCTCATCTGCGAGGTGATGAACGCGGAAGGGCGGATGGCGCGCCTGCCCGAGCTCCTCGCGCTCGGCGAGGAGCGCGGGGTTCGGATCATCACCATCAAGGACCTGATCCATTACCGGATCCAGAAGGACAAGCTGGTCCGCCGGGCGGCCACGACGGTCCTGCCCACCCCGTACGGGACCTTCACGGCCATCGCGTACGAGACGACGGTGGACGACCGCGTGGTGCCGGCCCTGGTGATGGGCGAGATCCGCGGTGAGGAGCCGCTCCTGGTCCGGGTCCACTCGGAGTGCCTGACCGGCGACGTGTTCCAGTCGCAGCGGTGTGACTGCGGCGACCAGCTGCGCAAGGCCCTCACCATCATCGCCTCCGAGGGCCGGGGCGCACTGATCTACATGCGCCAGGAGGGACGGGGCATCGGTCTCCTGAACAAGGTGCGCGCCTACGAGCTCCAGGATCAGGGCAAGGACACCGTCGAGGCCAACGAGGCGTTGGGCTTCAAGGCGGACCTGCGCGACTACGGCATCGGGGCGCAGATCCTCGTCGATCTCGGTGTCCGCTCGATGCGGCTCCTGACGAACAACCCGAAGAAGATCGTGGGACTCGAGGGCTACGGGCTCACGGTGGCCGAGCGGGTGCCGATCGAGATCCCGCCGTCCGACCAGAATCGCTTTTACCTGAAGACCAAGCAGGACAAGCTGGGCCATATGTTCTCCTGGATGCCGTGAGCCAGCCCGGGCCCTGCCCCGGACCCGATCGAGTGGCTGGTCCGAGAGTGCTGCGGTGAGTGGAAGGGCGCCGGAGCACCGCGGCCGGCCGGCGGCCCGAGGCCGCCGATTCGCGATCGTCGCCTCGCGGTTCCACGAGGAGATCGGCAAGCGTCTCGTGGAAGGGGCCCGGGACGCCCTCCGGCGGCACGGCGCCGCCGAGAAGGACGTGAGCGTGTTCTGGGTGCCGGGCGCGTTCGAGGTCCCGCAGGTGGCCCTCATGCTGGCCCGCCGGGGCCGAGTCGACGCCGTGGTCTGCGTCGGGTGCGTCATCCGCGGCGAGACCCCGCACTTCGAGTATGTCGCGGGCGAGGCGGCCCGGGGGATCGCCGAGGTGAGCCGGCTGACCGGTGTCCCGGCCACGTTCGGGGTCATCACGGCCGAGAACCAGGAGCAGGCGCAGGACCGGGCCGGGGGGCGGGTCGGGAACCGGGGCGAGGAGGCTGCCGTGGCCGCCGTCGAGCTGGTGGAGCTCCGGCGCCTGCTGGAGCCTCGACGGCCTCGGCGCCGCGCGCGAAGGTAGCCGGGAAGCTGTCGGATCGACCGCGCGCACCGTGACGCCGAACCTCTCCGCTTATGGTGGTCCGCTCCGAGCGGCGGCTTTGCCGCCGCCACCGGTCCTGGGGGAAGTCTCGGAGGGGGCCGTTGAGGCCCCCTCCGAAGAAGAGTAGATATGGGTCGCCGTCGGAAGGCGCGTGAGCTGGCACTCCAGCTTCTCTACGAGCTCGAGCTGCGAGGCGACAGCGACCTGGACGCAACGGCCGACGAGTTCTGGCGCCGGCAGGCGGTGCCGGACGCCATCCGCAGCTTCGCGGACACGATCGTCCGGGGGACGCGCGCCAATCAGCCCAAGATCGACGAGCTGATCGGTCGGTTCGCCGAGCACTGGGACCTGGATCGGATGGCGGTGGTGGACCGGAACATCCTGCGGGCCGGCATCTTCGAGCTCCTCTGGGGGGGCGAGGTGCCTCCCAAGGTCGCCATCAACGAGGCCCTGGACATCGCTCGGAAGTTCTCGACCGAGGAGTCGACCCGCTTCATCAACGGTGTGCTCGACCGCGTGCGCCGGGAGCTTTCTCCGTAAGGTACGCGATCCTCTCGGACATCCACGGCAACGAGCCCGCCCTCCAGGCGGTGCTCGCCGACCTCGACGGTCTCGGCGTCGACGGCGTCTTCTGCCTCGGGGACCTCGTGGGCTACGGCGCCGATCCCGGCTCGGTGGTCGAGATGCTCCGGGCGCGGGGGGCCCGCAGTGTCGCCGGCAACCACGACTATGCCGCCGCCGGCCGCCTCGCGCTGGACTGGTTCAACCCTCACGCGCGGGCGGCGGCTGAGTGGACGGCCGAGCAGCTGACCGCCGACCAGGGCGTCTACCTGGCGGCGCTCCCGCTGGTGGCCGAGCATGCTGGAGCGACATTGGTCCACGCCTCGCCCCGGGCCCCCGAGAGCTGGCCCTACATCGTCGGCCCGGGAGACGGGGCAGAGGCCTTCACGGCCTTCACGACGCCTCTCTGCTTCATCGGGCACTCCCACCTGCCGTCGGCCTGGACCCTGGGCGCGGACGGGAGGGTGGCCTTCCGGCCCGGCTCCGGCCGGACGGTCCTCCAGCCGGGGGCGCAATACCTGATCAACGTGGGCAGCGTGGGCCAGCCGCGCGATGGGGACCCGTGGGCGGCCTACGCGGTCTGGGACCTGGAGGCCGGGGTGGTCGAGGGCCGGCGCATCGCCTACGACGCCCTCGAGGCGCGCCGTCGGATCCACGCCGCCGGGTTGCCCCGGATCCTCGGCGACCGCCTCCTCCGGGGACGGTAGGCGTGCGTTCGAGAAGGCGACGGCCTGGACCGACCGTGCGATGAGGCTCCCTCCGAAGCGTGAGCCATGAGGCGCGTCGACGAGCGAGCGCGGCGCCTCCTCCTGGCGGTCGGCGCCGGGGTGGTGCTGCACCTCGCCTATCCGCGGCCCGGCTGGGACCTCATCGGCTGGGTCGGGCTCGCGCCCGTGCTCTGGCTCGCCGCCACCGCCCGCTCACCGGGCCGGGCGTTCGTCGAGGCTGGGCTCGCCGGCCTCGCCTTCTTCGTCCCGCTGCTACGCTGGCTGATCCACACGATGACGACCTACTCCACGCTGCCCCGGCCGGTCGCGGCGCTCGTCCTCGTCGCGCTGTCAGCCTACCTGGCCCTCTACTGGGGCGGCGTCGCCTGGGCGGTGGCCTGGCTGCGGGCGACGCTGGGTCCGGCCGCCCTGTGGCTCGCGCCGGCATTCTGGGTGGCCGGCGAGCTCGCCCGCACGCATCTGCTCTCCGGCTTTCCGTGGGGCCTCCTCGGCTACATCCCCTATCGCCGGCTCGAGCTGATCCAGGTCGCCGCCTGGACGGGAGTCTACGGGGTCTCGGGTCTGATGGTCCTCGTCAACACCGCGCTGGCGTGGTTCCTGCTCGCGCGCACCCGTCAGGCGATGGCCCTCGGCGCGGCCGTGATCCTGGTGGTTCTCGGCGGCACCCTCGCGGTCGGCCGGGCCAGCGTCCCCCCGGCCGGCTCCGACACGATACCCGTCGCCATCATCCAGGGCAACATCGACCAGTCGATCAAGTGGAACCGGGCCTACCAGCAGGAGACCCTGCGCATCTACGCCGAGCTGACGCGGCGCGCGGCCCCCGGGATGCGGCTCGTCGTGTGGCCGGAGGCGGCGGTGCCGGCCTACCTCCTCTACGAGCCCTGGGTCCTGGGGTGGCTCACCGACCTGGCCGGCGAAGTCCGGGCGCCCCTCCTCGTCGGCGCGCCGGACGCCCGGCGCGAGGGCCGCGCCACGCGCTACCTCAACAGCGCGTTTTTCGTGGGACAGGCGGGGGTTCAGGCCCGCTATGATAAAATGCAACTCGTGCCCTTCGGGGAGTATGTCCCCCTGAAGGGACTGCTGTTTTTCGTGGAGGCGATTGCGGCCGAGATCGGCGACTTCACGCCGGGCCGGGAGCGCGTGATCTTCCCCCTCCAGGGGACGCCGTTCGGGGCGGTGATCTGCTATGAGGTCATCTTCCCCGATCTCTTCCGCCAGTTCGTCGTCGAGGGCGCGAGCTTCATGGTGAACATCACGAACGATGCGTGGTTCGGGGACTCCGGCGGGCCGCTCCAGCACCTGGCCATGGTACCCCTCCGCGCGGTCGAGAACGGCGTCGCCATCGTCCGAGCGGCGAACACCGGGGTCTCCACGCTGGTCGCCCCCTCGGGTCGAATCGGTCCCGAGCTCGGCCTCTTCCGCCGGGGGTTCCTGCAGGTCGAGGTCCCTCGGCGGGCGGGTGAGACCTTCTACACGCGCGCGGGCAACCTCTTCGCCTACCTGATGAGCGCGCTGGCGGCAGCCGCCCTCCTCGGCCGGCTCGGCGCCGCCCGGGTCCGCTAGTGCTGAACGAGCTCAGACGGGACTTCGCCGAGCTCGAGCGACGGCTCGACGACCTCCGGGGGCATCTTTGACCTCCCGGCCAAGGAAACCCGCCTCGCCGCGATCGAGGCCGAGATGGGTGCCCCGGCGTTCTGGGACGACGCCAAGCGGGCCCAGGGACTCATCCGCGAACGCAACGAGCTGAGCCGGCTGGTCGGCCGGGCCGGCGAGCTCCAGCACCAGCTCGGCGAGCTGCGCCTCCTCTGGGAGATGGCCACCGAGGAGGCGGACGAGAGCCTCGAGCCCGAGATCCAGGACGGCCTCCGGCGCCTCCAGCAGGAGCTCCGGGAGTTCGAGCTGACGGTCGTCCTGTCCGGAGAGCACGACCGAAAGGCCGCCATCGTCTCCATCCACGCCGGCGCCGGCGGCACCGAGTCGCAGGACTGGGCCCAGATGCTGCTGCGGATGTACACGCGCTGGGCCGAGCGGCGCGGCTACAAGGTGGAAGTCGTGGACCTGCTCCCGGGGGACGAGGCCGGGATCAAGTCGGTGACCCTCACCGTGAGCGGCGAGTACGCCTACGGCTACCTCAAGGGGGAGACCGGCGTCCACCGGCTGGTGCGCATCTCGCCGTTCGACGCCGCGCGCCGCCGCCACACCTCCTTCGCCTCCGTCTCCGTCATCCCCGAGGTCGAGGACGTCGAGGTGGTGGTCCGCGACGAGGACCTCAGGATCGACGTCTTCCGCTCGTCGGGCCCCGGGGGCCAGGGGGTCAACACCGCCGACTCCGCGGTCCGCGTCACGCATCTGCCCACCGGAATCGTCGTCTCGTGTCAGAACGAGCGCTCCCAGCTCCGGAACCGCGATACCGCGCTCCGCGTCCTGCGGGCCCGCCTCTACCAGCTCGCGGACCAGGAGCGCAAGGCGGAGCTCGAGCGTCTCACCGGCGAGAAGAAGGACATCGCCTTCGGGAGCCAGATCCGGTCGTACATCTTCGCGCCCTACCAGCTCATCAAGGATCACCGCACCAGCGTCGAGATCGGGAACGTGGAGGCCGTGATGGACGGGGAGATCGACCCGTTCATCGAGTCCTATCTGTTCGCCGCGGCGAAGTAGCGGTGGCTGAGCACGAGCTGATCCGCCGGCGCCTGGCCAAGCTCGAAGCCCTCCGGGCGGCCGGCATCGATCCCTTCGGGACACGATACCCGGTCTCGCACTGGGCGGCCCCCCTCCACGCCCGCTGGGACCAGGCGAGCGACGAGGAGCTCCGGGGCGCGGGGCCCGTCAGCGTCGCGGGTCGCCTGATGGCGCTCCGGCACCACGGGAAGTCGTGCTTCGCGACCCTTCAGGACGGGAGCGGGCCGATCCAGCTCTATGCCCGGGCGGACCTTCTGGGCAGCGAGTACGCCCGCTTCATCGAGCTCGACGTGGCCGACTTCGTCGGCGTCACCGGCGAACTCTTCCGCACGCGCACGGGCGAGCTCACCGTCCAGGTCAAGGCGTGGACCTTCCTCACCAAGTCGCTCCGACCGCTGCCCGAGAAGTGGCACGGGCTCAAGGACGTGGAGACCCGGCACCGACAGCGGTACGTGGACCTCCTGGTGAACCCCGAAGTGCGGGAGGCCTTTCGGCTGCGGACGCGTGTGATCCAGGCCATCCGGGCGTTCCTCGACGCCCGCGGCTTCCTCGAGGTCGAGACCCCGACGATGCAGTCGATTCCGGGGGGTGCGGCCGCCCGGCCGTTCGCGACCTACCACAACGCGCTCGACCTGCCGCTCTACCTCCGGATCGCGCTCGAGCTCCACCTCAAGCGGCTGGTCGTCGGCGGGCTCGACCGGGTCTACGAAATCGGCCGGATCTTCCGGAACGAGGGCGTCTCGACCGAGCACAACCCCGAGTTCACGATGCTGGAGTTCTATCAGGCTTACGCCGACTACCGCGACCTCATGGAGCTGACCGAAGCGCTCTTCGTCGAGCTCGCCCGGACGCTCCGGGGGTCGACCAGCATCACCTACCAGGGCGACACCATCGACCTCACCCCGCCCTGGCGCCGGCTCAGCTACCTCGACGGGGTCGCCGGTGTCCTCGGCCTCGATCCGCCGGCCCTGGCGGATCGCGACCTGATCGTGCGACGGGCGGCCGAGGTGGCCCGGACGCGGGGAGTGGAGCCCGAGGGCTGGGGCTGGGACGGCGCCACCCCGGCCTACCAGTTGTGGAAGGACGTCTTCGAGACGTTCGTCGAGCCCGACCTGGTGCAGCCGACGTTCGTGGTGGATTTCCCGGTGGAGCTGTCCCCCCTCGCCAAGCAGAAGCGCGAGGACCCGTCGCTGGTCGATCGGTTCGAGCTGTCCATCGGCCGGCTCGAGCTGGCCAACGCGTACTCGGAGCTCAACGATCCCATCGAGCAGCGGCGGCGCTTCGAGGCGCAGCTCCTGGCGCGGGAGGCGGGTGACGAGGAGGCCCATCGGCTCGACGAGGACTTCGTCCGGGCGCTCGAGTACGGGCTCCCGCCGACCGCCGGGGAAGGCATCGGGATCGACCGGCTGGTGATGCTGTTCGCCGATCGCGCCTCGATCCGCGAGGTGATCCTCTTCCCGCTCCTGCGTCCGGAGACCGGGGGCGAGGCGGAGGGCTGATGGGCCGGCCCGGGACGGTCCCGTCGCGCCGCGTCGTGTGAAGGTCGCCCAGTGAGCGGGCGCGCGCTCCCCTTCGAGCTCTTCATCGGGCTCCGGTATCTCCGCTCCAAGGGCCGACGCGGCTTCCTGTCGCTCCTCACCGTGATCGCGATGGCCGGGATGGCGCTCGGGGTCATGACGCTGATCGTGGTGCTCGGTGTGATGTCGGGGGCCGAGGAGGAGCTCCGGGAGAAGATCGTGGGGACGACGGCTCACCTCCTCGTGATGGACGCGGCCGGGCAGGGGATCGAGGACGTGGGGCACGCCCTCGAGGTGATCCGCCGGCACCCCGAGGTGCGCTCGGCGTCCCCGTTCGTCCTGCAGCAGGCGATGCTCTCCCACGAGCAGGCGGCCACCGGAGTCGTCCTGCGGGGGATCGACCCCGAGGCGGGGGCCATCGAGCTCCCGCGTCGGGTGAGGCAAGGAAACCTCGCCGACCTGGCCGGCCCCGAGCCCGGGATCGCCCTCGGCCGCGAGCTGGCGCGGAACCTCGGCGCCTCCGTCGGCAGCACGGTGACCGCGATCTCCCCCAAGGGCGCGGTGACGGCGGTCGGCACCATCCCCAAGATGCGGCCGTTCCGCGTCGTCGCCATCTTCGAGGTCGGGCTCTACGAATACGACTCGGCGCTCGCCTACACCTCGCTCCAGACCGGGCAGCAGTTCGCCGACCTCGGCAGCCGCGTCTCGGGGATCGAGGTCCGGGTGGCGGACCCGTACCGCGCGCGGCGGGTCGCCCTGGACATCGCCAAGACCCTCGGCTTCCCGTACTGGACGCGCGACTGGATGGACATGAACCGCAACCTCTTCTCGGCCATCCAGCTCGAGAAGACCGCCATGTTCATCATCCTGACGCTGATCGTGTTCGTGGCGGCGTTCGCCATCATCAGCCACCTCATCCTGATGGTGGCCGAGAAGCGGCGGGAGATCGGCGTGTTGCGAGCCCTGGGAGCGGGCGCCCGAAGCGTCATGCTGATCTTCATGGCCGAGGGAGTCTTCATCGGGGCCGTCGGCACCCTGGTGGGGGTCGTGCTGGGGGTCGCCATCGGCTGGATCCAGGAGACCTACCACATCGTGAAGATCCCCGGAGACGTCTACCAGCTCTCCGTCCTGCCGATGCGGATGAACCCGCGGGACATGGTCGTGATCGCCCTCTCGGCGCTGATCCTGTCGTTCCTGGCCACGCTCTACCCCTCCCGCCAGGCGGCCCGGCTCGATCCGGTCGAGGTGATCCGCTATGAGTGAGGCGCCGCGCCCGCCGCTCGTCGTCGCCGAGGGCCTGGAGAAGGAGTTCCGCACCGGCGCCGAGGCGCTGCGGGTCCTCAAGGGCGTCACCCTGACCGTCTACCAGGGGGAATTCCTCGCCATCGTCGGCGCCTCGGGAGTCGGGAAGTCCACGCTCCTCCACCTGCTGGGCGCCCTCGACCGGCCCACGGCGGGGCGCGTCCTCGTCCGCGGCGTCGATCTCTTCGCCCGCTCGGACGTCGAGCTCACCCGCTTCCGCCGCGACGAGGTCGGCTTCGTCTTCCAGCTCTACAATCTGCTGGCGGAGTTCTCGGCGCTCGAGAATGCCATGCTGCCCGCGCTCATCCAGCGGCGAAGCGCGGCCGAGGCGCGGCAGCTCGCCCTCGATGCCCTGCGCGAGGTGGGCCTGACCGAGCGCGTGGAGCATCGCCCGAACGAGCTGTCCGGCGGCGAGCAGCAGCGGGTCGCCCTCGCCCGCGCCCTGGTCGCGCGCCCCGCCCTCATCGTGGCCGACGAGCCCACCGGGAACCTCGATCCCAAGACGAGCGAGGGCGTCTTCGAGCTGTTCGGGCGGCTCCAGGCCGAGCGCGGCGTCACGTTCGTCGTGGCCACGCACAACCTCGAGCTGGCCCGCCGGGCCGACCGCGTCGTCCGGCTGGTGGATGGCCGGGCGGTCGTCGAGTCTTAAGCCCTACCCGATTCCGGCTCGGGCGTCCGCCGTGGTCGCGGAAGGCTCAGGGGCTCAGAAGATACCCGCTGATCCGGAAGGCCATGAAGCCGATCCCGTCCCCACTGCTGCGGAAGCCGGCGGCGATGACAGCGGTGTTCGCGTTGGCATAGAGTCGAACGTTCTGGGTTGCTGCGAACGCTCTCCGGTTACTGAAGATCACGCCCTGGAATGTCAAGGCGAGGATGTGGTCCATGCTCTGGGCGGGGACTCTCAGGCCCGGGGCAGTGGTCTTGAGCGTCGCCAGCATCTCACCCCGCGGCGTCTGGCCCAACACGGACACCGTCTCGATCACGGCCCGTTTGGTGGCCGGGATGGTGAAGGACTCCGACTTTTGAGTCTCGCCGGCGCTGAAGTGCACACCCGCCAGCATGTTGAAAGGCTGGCCGGTGTCCGGGTCCTGTGGCAGGATCGCCGCGACGGCGAACCGACTCTGCACGAGCGGCGCCAGGGCCGCTCCGGTCGCTCCGAGAACAAGGATGCCGGCTAACGGGAGCAGACACGACTTGAAGTGGCGCATGGCCCTCCCTCGGTTTTCCCCGCACGCGGACGTCCTCGGCCATCCTACTTCACGGCGGTGAAGAAGATGTCCTGGTTGCCGGGCGTGCCGTCTTGCCACACGACGTAGAGCGCGGTCAGCGACCGGCTGAGCGCCACCCACGTCGAGCCCCCCGAAGTGTTGCTCAGGTTGACCGCGTCGCCGAACGTCGCCCCACCGTCCGAGCTGCGCCGCCAGACGATGTCGTGATCGCCGGCCGTCCGGCGCGCCGGCCAGAGGACGTCCACGACGTTCCCGAACACGGCGACCTGACCCGGATGCGAGTCGGCGAATCCCGGGCCGAGGCTTCGGGGGGCTTCGAAGGTTGCGCCCCGATCCCGGCTCCTCGCGAAAAGCAGGTCGTTGTAGCCCCCCCGGTAGGCCAGCCAGACGAGGTGGACGTTCGTGCCGGCGGCGGCGATCTGGTACTGCCAGGAATAGCGGATGCCGCGACTGACGCCTTTCGCCGAGGCGAAAGTCCCGCCGCTGTTGGTGCTCCGTCGCACCAAAATCTCCGGATTATAGGGAGGATCGTTCCGGGTGTCTTCGCCCCAGGCTACGTAGACGTCCTCGGCGCCCGGCTGGGGCGCGAGGGCGATCTCGGGGAACGAGGAGAAGGTCTGGTTGCGACTGAGCCGTTGGACGCCGCCGAACGACGCGCCGGCGTTGAGACTGCGCCGGAAGAAGACGTCGAGGGGTGACGGGTATGGGCTCGACTCGGTCCACGCGACGTAGACGTGATCCCCGTGGGCGGCCAGGCGCGGGAATTGGGTACTGAAGCCGAGGTTCCTGCTCAGGTTCAGCTGAGGCGCGAATTTCGCGCCGCCGTCGGTGCTCCGCCGGAACAGGATGTCGGCGAACCTCTCCCCGGTGGGCTGGCCCAGCCAGACGACGTAGACCTTGTGCAGCGCGGCGGCCACGCGGGGGCTGGAGGAGAAGCCGGCATTGTCGCTGAGCTGGACGCGCGGCCCGAAGGTGGCGCCCTCGTCCGCGCTCGCGCGGAGGTAGACCTCCCCGGTCCCCTCGTTGAACCCCTCATCCCAGGCGACGTACACGTACCGGCCTGACGCCACGATCTGGGGGAACTCAGAGTCGATGGCGCTGTTGCTGAGGTTGCGCGTCGGCTCGAAGGTGCGGCCGCCGTCCGTACTCCGCGTGAAGAAGATCTCCCGGTTCCCCGGACTGCGGTCCATCCAGACGACGTACACCCGGTTCGGGAACGACGAGGCGACCCGCGGTTTCTCCGAGCTGCCCGCGTTGTTGCTCAGGTTGAGGACGAGGCGACCGTTGGCGGTCGGACCGGCCGACTCGGGCTCCACCGGGGGTGAATCACCGTGAGGCATCTGGGACGCGCCCCCGAAGGCCGCGAGTCGGAGGAGCGCGAGTCCGAGCAGCAGCCCCACGACGGCGCCGCCGAAGCGCCGCCACGCGACGCGTCGTCCGACAGGCCTCACGTTGCCCTCCCTCGATCGGCGGACCAGCCGGGAAAGCCGGCCAGCGCACTGGAAATCCAGACGCGCTCCCGGACGCGCCGAATCGAGGATAAATAAGCACCTCCGGTAGGGCCCGTCAAGGTCCACGAGCGTCGGCTCGACGCGCGTCGGGAAGAGACGCGCCCCATAAGTCCCGGCCCGCTCGGGCATTTTTTCCGTGAACTTCCGCCGGGCCTCGGGTATCATGAGGATGTCGGGCAATGTGCGCCCGTGTCCGGTGGGGTCCGGGAGAAAGGGCGCTGGAGGGCGAGCGTGTTTGAACGGTTCACGGAGCGCGCGCGGCGAGTCATCATCCTGGCCCGGGAGGAGGCGGGACGGTTCCGTCACGACTTCGTGGGAACCGAGCACATTCTCCTCGGCCTGATCCGAGACGGGGAGGGGATCGCCACCGCTGTCCTCCAGCGGCTCGGCCTCCGGCTCGAGACCGTCAAGTCGGAAGTGGAGCGGGCGCTCGGGGGATTCCCCAAGACGCTGACCTTCGGCGAGGTGCCGTTCACCCCGCAGGCCAAGCGGGTGCTCGAGCTCTCCATCGAGGAGGCCCGTCAGCTCGGCCACAACTACATCGGGACGGAGCACCTTCTGCTGGGCGTCATGAAGGAAGGCCAGTCGATCGCCGCCAAGATCCTCGAATCGCTCGGCGCGCGACTCGACGAGGTCCGCCAAGAGACCCTGGCGCTCCTGGGTGACCAGTACTACCCGCGCCCCAAGAAGCGCAGCCAGACCCCCGTCCTCGACGAGTTCGCCCGGGACCTCACCCAGTTCGCCCGCGAGAGCAAGCTGGACCCCGTCATCGGGCGCGAGATGGAGATCGAGCGCGTCATCCAGATCCTCTCCCGCCGCACCAAGAACAACCCCGTGCTCATCGGGGAGCCCGGGGTGGGGAAGACGGCCATCGTCGAGGGGCTCGCCCAGAAGATCGTCAACCACGACGTGCCCGATGTGCTCGTCGGCAAGCGCCTCCTTCAGCTGGATCTCGGCGCGCTGGTGGCCGGCACCAAGTACCGGGGCCAGTTCGAAGAGCGCCTGAAGGCCGTCATGAAGGAGATCCGGCAGTCCGAGAACGTCATCCTGTTCCTCGACGAGCTCCACACGCTCATCGGAGCGGGCGCGGCCGAGGGCGCGATCGACGCCTCGAACATGCTCAAGCCCGCCCTCTCGCGCGGCGAGATCCAGTGCATCGGGGCCACCACGCTCGACGAATACCGCAAGCACATCGAGAAGGACGGTGCCCTCGAGCGGCGGTTCCAGCCGATCATCGTGCGGGCCCCGTCGGTGGCCGAGTCGGTCGAGATCATCAAGGGGCTCCGGCCGAAGTACGAGGCGCACCACCGGGTCAAGATCACCGACCAGGCGATCGATGCCGCCGTCAAGCTCGCCGACCGGCACATCACCGAACGGCACCTCCCCGACAAGGCGATCGACGTCATCGACGAGGCGGCCAGCCGGACCCGGCTCCAGTCGATGACGCCCCCGGCCGAGCTCAAGGAGATCGACAAGGAGATCGAGCGCGTCGTTCGCGAGAAAGACATGTTCCTCGAGGCCCAGGAGTTCGAGAAGGCCGCCTCGCTTCGCGAGAAGGAAAAGGTGCTCCGGGGCCGGGACGAGGAGCTCAAGCGCGAATGGGAGCAGAAGAAGGGCCGGCAGACGTCGGTGGTGAACGAGGAAGACGTCGAGTACATCGTCTCCCGCTGGACCGGCATCCCGCTCTCACGCCTGGAGGAGAAGGAGTCCGCCAAGCTCTCCCGGATGGAGGAAGCCCTCCACGGCCGCATCGTGGGACAGGAGGATGCCCTCCGCGCGGTCTCCCGCGCCATCCGCCGGTCGCGGGCCGGCCTCAAGGACGCCAAGCGTCCCGTGGGCTCGTTCATCTTCCTCGGCCCCACCGGGGTGGGGAAGACGGAGTTGGCCCGGGCGCTGGCCGAATTCCTGTTCGGCGACGAGAACGCGATGATCCGCATCGACATGTCGGAGTACATGGAGAAGTTCTCGGTCTCGCGGCTCCTTGGCGCGCCGCCGGGCTACGTGGGTTATGAGGAGGGTGGCTACCTGACGGAAAAGGTGCGCCGGCGTCCGTACTCGGTCGTCCTCTTCGACGAGATCGAGAAGGCGCACCCCGACGTCTTCAACATGCTCCTCCAGGTCCTCGACGACGGGCGGCTCACCGACTCGCTCGGGCACGTCGTGGACTTCAAGAACGCGATCCTCATCATGACGTCCAACCTCGGGACGAACCTGATCGGGAAGCGCGTGAGCCCGGGCTTCCTCCAGGAATCGGCCGAGGAAGGCTACGAGCGGATGAGGGAGCGGGTGCTGGAAGAGCTCAAGCGGGCCTTCCGGCCCGAGTTCATCAACCGGATCGACGAGGTCATCGTCTTCCACGCCCTCAGCGAGGCGGACATCAAGGCCATCGTCAGGCTGATGATCACCCGGGTGAACAAGCAGCTCGAGGAGAAGGCGATCCGGATCGAGCTGACCCTCGAGGCCGAGGAGTTGCTCTTGCAGAAGGGCTACGACGCGACCTACGGGGCGCGTCAGCTTCGCCGGACGATCCAGAAGCACATCGAGGACCCGCTCGCCGAAGCCATCGTCAGCGGCCAGATCCAGGAAGGGTCCCGGATCGAAGTGCGGCCCGACGGCGAGAATTTCGCCTTCGAGCCCATCAACGAACTGACGGAACCATCCCTGAACTTGGCGGAGCGCTGAGCCGCCAGACGCTGCCGATCGGGTGAGGCGAAGCCTCCGTTCCGGGAGGGCAACGGTGGCGAACGGAGGCCGACGCCTCTCCGTTCTCTTCGTGGTCATGCTCCTCGGCCTGGTCGGGGTCGCCCGGGGCCAGGAGCCTCAGCCGACCGTCCGCGACATCACGGTGGAGGGCAATCGCCGGATCCAGTCCCCGGTGATCCTCAACCGTGTCCAGACCAAGATCGGCGATGTCTTCTCCCCCGGCGCCTTGCGCGAAGACGTCCGCGCCATCTTCGCCCTCGGGTTCTTCGACGACGTCCAGGTGCGCGTGGAGGAATTCGAGGGCGGCCTCCGGGTCATCTTCGTCGTCATCGAGCGGCCCCTCCTCCGCGAGGTGGGATTCGAGGGCAACCGCGACGCGAAGACGGAGGAGCTCCGGGAGAAGGCCGGGTTGCGCATCGGCGTCCTCTACAACCCCGTGGAGGTGCAGCGCGCGGTCGACGCCATCCGCCAGAAGTACGAGGAGGACGGGTTCTTCGGCGTCACCATCCAGCCCCGGACGGAGCGGACCCCCGAAGGGGACATCCGGGTGGTCTTCCGGATCGACGAAGGCGCCAAGATGTACATCGATCGCATCGTCATCGAAGGCAACCAGGCCCTGACCGACAAGCAAATCAAGGGCGCCATGATGACGAAGGAGCGCATGTTGTGGATCCTCCCGTTCTCGAAGGTGCACCGCAAGATCTTCGAGGAAGACGCCGATCGGATCCTCGGCTTCTACGCCGACCACGGGTACGTGCAGGCCCGGATCGAGTCGCACGAGATCGTTCCCGATTTCGAGCGCGGCAAGATCATCCTCCGAACCCGCCTGGTGGAAGGCCCCCAGTTCCACGTCGGCGCGGTCGCCATCGAGGGCCACGAGATCCTCAGTGAAGCCGAGATCCGGAGCCTGATCGCGCTCAAACCGGGGGACGCCTTCGACCGGAGCGCCGTGCGGACGGCGATCCGGAAGATCACCGACCGCTACTCCGAGCTGGGGCGCGCCCGCGCCGAGGTCACTCCGAGCACCGACACCGACCTGGAGGCCCGCCGGGTCAACCTCACCCTCGCCATCAAAGAGGGGCCGCAAGTCTACGTCGAGCGCATCAACATCACCGGCAACACGAAGAGCTCGGAAAAGGTGCTGCGCCGGGAGCTGCGGGTGGCCGAGGGCGAGCTCTTCACGTATCAGAAGCTGGTGCGAAGCCGTCAGCGACTCTTCAACCTGGGATACTTCGACGAAGTCAACGCGACCGTGGAGCCCGGATCGACACCGGATAGGGTGATCGTCAACATCGACGTCAAGGAGCGCGCCACCGGCATGTTCAGCATCGGGGCCGGTTACAGCTCCCTCGACAAGCTGTTCGGGACGGTCGAGATCACCCAGCGCAACCTCTTCGGCCGAGGGCAGGAGGTGTCCCTCCAGTTTCGCATCGGCTCCGCCAGTCAGCTGGTCCAGCTGAGCTTCACCGAGCCTTACCTGTTCGACATCCCGTTGCGGGCCGGCTTCGACCTCTATCTCCGCGAGCGGGACTTCGACGACTTCACCGAAGCCCGCATCGGCGGCGACGTGCGGGGTACCTACCCGCTGACTGAGTTCGTGTCGATGACGG
The DNA here is from genome assembly GCA_036005065.1 of Candidatus Methylomirabilota bacterium. Classification (NCBI taxonomy): domain Bacteria; phylum Methylomirabilota (SeqCode); species Candidatus Methylomirabilota bacterium. The sequence goes on from DASYQW010000371.1 coordinate 22,057, forward strand.
CCGTCTACCGGCTGGAAGACGTCAAGATCAGCAACGTGGCGGACAACGCGAGCGCCGATCTGAAGGCGGAGGTCGGGCGGAAGCTCAACTCCCTGGTCGAGCTCGGCGTGGCCCGGGACACCCGCGACAACATCTTCGAGCCGAGCTCGGGAAGCCGGAACGCGTTCGGCATCGCCTTTGCCGGCCTCGGCGGGGACACGCAATGGTACCGGGTGGTGGGCGAGACGGCCTGGTACTGGCCTCTGCCCTTCTTCGACTGGGTGGTGGGGGCCCGCGGGCTGGCCGGGATCGTCCAGGGCTGGGGTGGAAAGGAAGTCCCCATCTTCGAGCGGTTCTTCCTGGGGGGCGCGACCACCCTCCGCGGCCAGCGCACCCGGTCGGTCGCTCCCAAGGACGCCCAGGGCTTCGTGATCGGCGGCGACAAGGAGCTGGTCGGCAGCACGGAGCTGCTGATCCCGATCTTCCCGCGGTTCAGGGTTGCGTTGTTCTTCGACGCCGGCAACGCCTACGGCTTCGGCACCGACTTCGATCCGGCCAACCTCCGCCTCACGGTCGGCGCCGGCTTCCGGTTCTATTCCCCGCTGGGACCGCTCCGGCTCGACTACGGGTACAACCTGGATCGGAAACCGGGCGAGAGTTCTGGTCAGATCAACTTCACGGTCGGGTCGCCCTTCTGAGGCGACGAGGGGTAGTACATGAAGCGACTGGCAGTTCTCGTAACCGCCCTGGCGGCCGTCCTCGTTCTGGCCGGAGACGGCGGGGCGGCGGCCTCCCGAATCGGGTTCGTCGACGTGCAGAAGGTCCTCGTGCGGTCGGTGGCCGGCGTGGCCGCTCGCGAGCAGCTCGAGCGCGAGAAGGCCGCGATGCAGAAGGATGTCGACACCCGCCGGGCCGAGGTCGAGAAGCTTCGGGACGAGCTCGAGAAGAAGGGGCTCGTCCTCTCGGCGGATTCCAAGCGCGAGAAGGAAGAAACGCTCCAGCGGAAAGTGCGCGATCTCCGCCGTGTGGTCGATGACTTCCAGAAGGAGCTCGAGCGCAAGGAGCAAGCGCTCACCCAGCGGATCCTCCAGGACCTGACGGTGCTCATCGAGCGGGTCGGGAAGGAGCGCGGCTATCTCCTCATTCTCGAGAAGCGGGGCGCCAGCGTGATCTACGGCGACGCCGAGGCGGACGTCACCGAGGACGTGATCAAGTTCTACGACCAGGAGAAGGCCAAGGAGAAGAAGTAGATGAGGAGCCGGCGGCAGCCAGCCCGCGGGCTATGAGCCGGCCCGAGCCGGGGCCCGATGCCGACCACGGCTCCAGTGGTTCTTCAGGGTGACCCGGTGAGCGGCAATCGGCGTTTGGGCGAGCTGGCCCGGCTCGTCGGCGGCGCGATCGACGGCGATCCCGATCTGCCCATCCGGGGTATGGCCAGCCTCGATCGGGCCCAGGCCGGCGACCTCAGCCTGGTGGCCGGCCGCCACTATCGAGCCCTCGCCGAACAGAGCCGCGCTTCCGCGTTCCTGGTGGCGCTCGACGTGACCCTGCCCGGCCGCTCGGTGATCCGGGTGGCCCACCCGCACCTCGCGCTGGCCACGCTGCTCCGGGTCTTCCATCCCGAGGTCAGGCCCGCCTCGGGGATCCATCCCACCGCGGTCGTGGCGGCCTCGGCACGGGTGGCCGGCGACGCGGCCGTGCTCGCCCACGTCGTGGTCGGTGACGGGAGCGTCGTGGAGGCCGGAGCGGTCCTGCATCCCCACGTCGTGCTCGGCGAGCGCTGCCGGGTGGGGGAGGCCAGCGTGCTGCATCCCCACGTCGTGCTCCGAGAGGACGTGGAGGTCGGTCGCCACGTGGTCATCCACGCCGGCGCCGTGTTGGGCGCCGACGGGTTCGGGTACGCGTTCGACGGTACCCGGCACCGGAAGATCCCGCAGGTCGGCCGAGTGGTGGTCGAGGACGACGTGGAGATCGGCGCCAACGTGACCATCGACCGCGCGACGCTCGGCGACACCATCATCGGCCGCGGAAGCAAGATCGACAATCTGGTGCAGATCGGCCATAATACCGTGGTTGGCGCGGACACCGTCATCGTTGCGCAGGCGGGGATCTCGGGCTCGTGTCGGATCGGGAACCGCGTGATCATCGGGGGGCAGGTGGGCATCGTGGACCACGTCAGGGTCGGTGACGGCGCCCGGGTCGCATCGCAGTCGGGCGTGACGGACGACGTGGACCCGGGGACCGCCGTCCTCGGGACTCCGGCCATCCCCATCGCCGAGGGCCGCCGAGTGGCCGTGTCCTTGCCGCGCTTGCCGGAACTGCTTCGATCCGTCCGGCGCCTCGAGAAGCGGGTGGCCGCACTCGAGCGGCGCCTGGAGACCGCCACGGGCCCCCCGGAATGACCGCCGAGCCGACCGGCGAGCAGGGCGGGAGCTCGCCGGGTGATTGGCGTCCCCTCGACGATTTCCGGGCCGAGATCCATCCCACGGCGGTCATCCACCCCAAGGTCGAGCTCGGAATCGGGGTGCGGATCGGTCCCTACGCGGTGATCGGAGAGGACGTCCAGCTCGGGGACGGCGTCGAGGTCGGGCCCCATGCGGTCCTCGAAGGGCGGCTCGAGATCGGTCCGCGCTCGCGCATCTTCGCCGGAGCGATCATCGGCTTCCCGCCCCAGGACCTCAAGTGGAAGCCCGGCATGCCTTCCGGCGTCCGCATCGGAGCCGACAACATCATCCGCGAGTACGCGACGATCCACCGCTCGTCGGTGGAAGACGGCTGGACGACGATCGGCGACGGCTGCTTCATTATGGCGAGCTCCCACATCGCCCACGACTGCCGGGTCGGCAACGGTGTCGTGCTCACGGGCTACACCGGGTTGACCGGGTGGGTTGAGGTCGGCGACAAGGCCGTCATCTCGGGCCTGGCCGGCATCCACCAGTTCGTGCGGATCGGCACCCTGGCCTTCGTGGGCGGCTGCACCCGCCTGCCCCAGGACGTGCCGCCGTATTTCCTGGTCGAGGGGAACCCGGCCCACGTCCGGGGCGTCAACGTCGTCGGTCTGCGGCGCGCCGGAGTGCCCGCCGAGGCGCGACTCCTGATCGGACGGGCCTACCGGATCCTCTACCGATCGGGCCACACGCCGGAGAAGGCGCTGGAGAAGATCCGCGCCGAGCTGGCGCCCTCCCCGTACGTCGACCAACTGGCCGAGTTCATCGCCACGTCCAAGCGTGGCATTTGTCGGCACCGGCCGCGTGGCCCGGAGCCGACCGAAGAGGTGGAGGGGTGAAGAGAGCGGAAAAGCGGATGCGAGCGGGAGTGGTCGGGGCCGGCCACATGGGGCAGTACCACACCCTCGTCTATGCCGAGCTGTGGGATGTCGACCTGGTCGGCCTGGTGGACCTCGACCCCAGCACGGTGGCCCGGCTGGCAGCTCAGTACGACACCCAGGGGTTCACCGACTACCGGGAGCTCTTCGGCAAGGTCGACGTTGTCTCCATCGCCGTCCCGACGCCCCTTCACTTCGAGGTGGCGCGTGCCTGCATGGAGGCCGGCATCCACGTGCTGGTGGAAAAGCCGCTGAGCCCCACGCTGGAAGAGGCGCGCGAGCTGTTCCGGATCGCCCGGCAGCAAAACGTCGTCCTCCACGTTGGGCACGTGGAGCGATTCAACGGGGCCGTCCAGGAGCTCCGGAAGATCGTCGTCAGTCCGATCCTGGTCGAGTCCCGTCGCCTGGGCCCGTTCGTCCCGCGGGTCCAGCACGACACCGTGATCATGGACCTGATGATCCACGACATCGACATCGTGCTCGGCCTGGTGGACGCCGACATTCAGGAGATCACCGCGGCCGGGGCCCGGGTGCAGTCGACACACCCCGACGTGGCGAACGTCCAGATGCTGTTCGCCAACGGCACGCTGGCCAACATCACCGCCAGCCGAGCCACCGAGCAGAAGATCCGCACGCTGGCCATCACCCAGCCGGACGCCTATATCTTCCTGAATTACACCGACCAGGACATCCAGATTCACCGGCGGGCCGCCTCCGAATACATCCTGAACCGAGAGTCCATCCGGTATCGGCAGGAATCCTTCGTGGAGCACCTCTTCGTGCACAAGGAGAACCCGCTCAAGCTCGAGATCCTCCACTTGCTGAACGCTGTCCGCGAGGCTCAGCGGACGGGGCGGGTGGACCTCAGCGAATACGACGACGTCCGCTCCCTCGCCGTCGCCCTGGCGATCGAGCGCATGATCCGGGAGGAAAGCGTCCACCTCCGCTGGCCGCCCCGCTAGGACGCTGTCGGAGTAACCATGCCCCGCGGCTTGCCCAACCGCCCACGGTTGATGTTCCGCTCCGAGCGCGGGCTTGGCCCGCGCCACCTTCTCCTGGGGGGCGGGTCTGGGAGGGGCCGTCGAGGCCGCCTCCCATGATCTAACATGCCGGAGAGCCTCGGCCTCGTCGGCGGGGCGGGGGTCCTGCCCGCCCTGGTGGCCCGCGAGGCTCGTCGCGCCGGTTGGCGCGTCATCGCCTTCGCGCTCGACGATCCCGCCGGGTTCTCCGACGTGGTCGACCGGGTCGTCCCGTGCCGGGTCGGAGACGTCGGACCCATCGTCGATGCTCTCGTCGAGGAGGCCATCCGCCACGTGGTGCTGGCCGGACGCATCTCGAAGCACGGGCTCTTCCGGGGGGAGCTCCTCGACCAGGCGGCCCGGGCGCTCGTCGCGCGGAGCCCGGACTGGACGGACGACGGGCTTCTCCGGACGGCCACCACCGCGCTGGCGGCGCTGGGCATCGAGTTGCTCGACCAGCGGCGCTTTCTCGCAGCCTGGCTGGCGCCGGTCGGGCACGCCGCCGGACCGGCCTTGAGCGAAGCCGCCCGGGCCGACGTCGGGTGCGGCCTCCGGATCGCCCGCGACCTCGGCCGGCACGGCATCGGCCAGACCGTGGTCGTCCGGAACGGAACGGTCGTGGCCGTCGAGGCCATGGAGGGCACGGACGAGACGATCCGCCGGGGACTCGCGCTGGCCGGCCCGGGGGCGGTGGTGGTGAAGGCGACGGGGCCCAGCCACGACTACCGCTTCGACGTGCCGACGATCGGCCCCGCCACGCTGGCACTTTGCGGCGAGGGCCGGGCAGCCGCCCTGGCCGTGGAAGCGGATCGGGTCCTCCTCCTGGACCGCGAGCGGATCGCGAGCGACGCCGAGCGGATGGGCATCAGCGTTGTCGGAGTCGGCGGGGATCTCCCGACCGATTGACGTCCTGCTGGTCGCCGGGGAAGCCTCCGGCGATCTTCACGGCGCGACGCTGGCGCGCGCCCTCGTGAGCCTCGCCCCGGGGATCCGCCTGGCGGGAATGGGCGGTGCCCGCATGGGCGCCGCCGGGGTGCGCCTCCTGCACGGGATCGACCGGGCGGCGGTCGTCGGCGTCACCGAGGTGCTGGGCCGGCTTCCCGCGCTCCTCCGCATCTTGCGCGACCTTCGACGGTGCCTCCGGGAACGCCGCCCGAGCGTCCTCGTGCTGATCGACTTCCCCGATTTCAATCTCCGCCTGGCCCGCCACGCCCGCACCCTCGGCATCCCGGTCGTCTACTTCATCCCTCCCCAGGTCTGGGCCTGGCGCCGGGGCCGGCTGCGGGTCATGGCCCGCGACGTGACGCGCGTCCTCGCGGTGTTCCCGTTCGAGGTCGGCTTCTATCGCGAGGCCGGGGTCCCCGTGGAGTTCGTCGGCCACCCGATCCTCGACGTGCTGCCACCCCTGGATCGCGAGGCGGCGCGCCGGGGCCTGGCGGCCGCCGAGCCCCTGATCGGGCTTCTTCCCGGGAGCCGGGTCGAGGAGGTGCGACGCCACCTGCCGCTGCTCCTTCATGCCGCCGCCGCCATCCGAGACCGCGTGCCCGCCGCCCGGGTCGTCCTGGCGCTCGCTCCTACGATCGCGCCGGCCGTCGCGAAGGCGCTGGTGCGAGACTCGCGGGTGGATGTCCGGATCCTGCCGGGCGAGGCCTATCGCGTGATGGCAGGTGCCGATCTGCTGCTGGTCGCCTCCGGAACGGCGACACTCGAAGCCGCCTGCTACGGGACCCCGATGGTCGTGGTCTACCGCCTCTCGCGGGTCTCGTACGTCCTGGCGCGGCTGCTCGTCCGCGGCGTTCGGCACATCAGCCTGCCCAACATCATCGCCGGGCGCGGCGCGGTCCCCGAGTTGATCCAGGGACAAGCCACGCCTGCCCGGGTAGCGCGGGCCGGGCTGGCGCTCCTCGCTGACGAGGCCGAGCGCGCGGCGCAGCAGGCCGCTCTCCACGACGTCCGCGTGCGACTCGGAGACGCGGGGGCCGGCGAGCGGGCGGCGCGGGCGGTCCTGCGGGAGAGCAGCCTTGCCGTCCCGGGGTGAGGCGGCCGGGGGTGGACTCACCCGGCGCGACCGGCTCGTCCTCGCGGGACTGGTGGCCGTCGGCCGCCCACTGATCCGGCTCCTCGGCGCCAGCCTCCGTCTCACCGAGGCGAATCGCGAGGTGGCGGACCGGCTGTGGGCGGTCGGCGGCCCGCTGATCTATGCCGCCTGGCACGGCCGGATCCTGATGTTCCCCTACTTCTACGGTCGCCTCCGGCGCGTCCACGTGCTGGCCAGCCGGTCGCGGGACGGGGAGCTCGTCAGCCGCTTCGCCCGGGCCTTCGGCTTCCAGGTCGTCCGCGGCTCGTCCTCGCGCGGGGCCGCGTCTGCCCTCCGCCTCCTGGCCCGGCTGCTCCGCGAGCAGCACGCGGAGATCGGGGTGGTCCCCGACGGCCCGCGCGGGCCGCGCTACGTGGCCCAGCCGGGGCCCGTGCTCCTCGCCAAGCTGGGGCGGGCGCCCATCCTGCCGCTCGGCCTCGGCGCCTCGCGCGGCACCGTCCTGGCGTCGTGGGACGAGTTCCTCATTCCGCACCCGTTCGCGCGCATCGCCGTCGTCTTCGGGGAGCCGCTCGTGGTCCCCGAGGACGCCGACCGGGAGGCGCTCGAGCACCATCGTCAGCGTCTGGAGGCGACCCTGAGTCGCCTCACGGGGGAGGCCGACCGTCTGGTCGGCAGGCGACGTGTATCGGCTCTATAGCCTGGTCCTCGTCCTGCTCGGCCTCGCCTACCTCCCGGTCTTCCTCGTGCGAAAGGTCTGGCGCGCGGGCTACCCGCTGGCGCTCCGCGAGCGACTCGGCGGGGTCGCGCTCCAGCCGGGGCCCGATCGGTTCTGGGTCCACGCGGTCTCGGTCGGCGAGGTCATGGCCGCGGTGCCCCTCGTCCACGCGCTCCGCCAGCGGTGGCCCGAGAGCGAGGTCGTGCTGTCCACCGTCACCGCGACCGGCGCCAGCGTCGCCCGGACGCGCCTGACCGAGACGGCGGCGGCGTTCGTGTTCCCCGTCGATCTCGCGCTGGCCACGCGGCGCGCCGTCCAGCGGGTCCGCCCCCGTTGCTTCATCGGCCTCGAGACGGAGATCTGGCCCAACCTCCTCCGCACGCTCCGGGCGGCCGGGGTCCCGGCGGTCCTGGCCAACGGTCGGATTTCCGACCGGTCGCTCCGGCGCTACGGCTGGGCGGGCGGGCTGTTTCGCCGCGTGCTCGACGACATCCAGCTCTTCGCCATGCAGTCCGAGGAGGACGCGCGCCGCATCATCAGCCTGGGTGCCCAGCCCGAGCGCGTGGTGGTCACCGGCAACCTCAAGATGGAGATGCCGGCCGGGGAAGGGGGCGCGGATGAGCTGTGGCGGCGGCTCCTGCACCTCGGGCCGGTGCCCGTGTGGGTGGCCGGCAGCACCCATCGCGGGGAGGAGGGGCCGATCCTGGACGCGTATGTGGCGCTCCGCGCCCGGGTCGGGTCGCTCTGTCTCATCCTGGCTCCCCGCCACCCCGAGCGGGTGGACGAGGTGGAGGCTCTCGCCCGGGCCCGGGGGCTCGCGCCGACGCGGCGGAGTCGGATCGAGCCGGGCGCGCCGAGCGAGCTGATCCTGCTCGATACGGTCGGCGAGCTGGCCCAGCTCTACGCCGTCGCCGACGTGATCTTTGTCGGAGGAAGCCTGGTGCCCGCGGGCGGCCACAACGTCATCGAGCCCGCCCTCCACGCCAAGCCCATCGTCTTCGGGCCCCACATGGCCAACTTCCGCGACGCGGCCCAGACGCTCCTCCGGGCGCGAGGCGCCATCCAGGTCAGGGACGCCGGTGAGCTCCCCGGCGCGCTGGGCGCCCTCCTCGCGGACGCGGCGGCCCGGCGCGAGCTCGGGGAAGCGGCCTGGCGGGCCGTCCGCGCCCACCAGGGAGCGTGTGAGCGCACGATCGAGGCGCTCGAGGCCGTGCTCGAGCGGGTGAGGCGACGGTGAGCGGCCGTGAGCCCATGCCCCTCGCGCTCGGGGGCGGAGCGCCGCCGCTCCCCTCCAGGGTGACCTGAGCACGTGCTCAGCGCGACCCAGCGGGCCCGGCTCGTGCGCGCCTGGCGCGAAGGGCTCCCGGCGCCCTGGGACACCGTGCTCGCGGTCGCCGCGCTCGCCTACCGCGCCGGGCTCGCCCTCCGCCGCGCCGCGTACGCATGCGGCCTCCGGACGACGCGGACCCTCCCGTGCCGCGTGGTAGCCATCGGTAACCTCACCATCGGCGGCACCGGGAAGACGCCGCTCGTCGAGCTCATCGCGCGGACCCTGAGCGCGCGCGGGCGGCGGGTCGCGATCCTGAGCCGCGGCTACGGCCGGCGGGCATCGGACGGGCCGCGGCTCGTGTCGGACGGGCAGCGCCTCGTCGCGAGCGTCGCAGACGGTGGGGACGAGCCGATCTTGCTGGCGCGCCGCCTGGCCGACGTCCCGGGCGGCGTCCCGATCATCGTGGATCGCGATCGCTTCCGGGGCGGAGCCTTCACTCTGCGTCGCTTCCGGCCCGACGTCCTGCTGCTCGACGACGGCTTTCAGCAGATGCGCTTGCGCAAGGACGTCGAGGTCGTCTGTCTCGACGCGCGCGCCCCGTGGGGCCACCGCGGACTCTTCCCGCGCGGGAGCCTCCGCGAGCCGCCGGCGGCGCTCGGGCGCGCCGATCTACTCGTTCTCACCCATGCCGCCGGACGGCCGGACCTCCGCCACGTCGAGACCGAGCTGCGCGCCCGGGCGCCGTCGGCGCCGCTGGCCCTCGCGAGCTACGAGCCCGAGGCGGTCGAGGATCTGGGCGCCGGCACCGTGACCGGCGTCGGCGTGCTCCGCGGCCGACGTGTCGTGGCGTTCGCCGGGATCGCCGTGCCCGAGAACTTCGCCGCCACCCTCGCCGAGCTGGGCGTGACGCCACTCGACTTCGTCCCGTTCCCCGATCACCACCCGTACGAGCCGGGCGACCTCGCGACGCTGGAGGCCCGCGCGCGCGCCGTCGCGGCCGAGGTGCTCCTGACCACCGAGAAGGATGCCGTCCGCCTCCCGCCGCCGGGGACGCTGCCGGTGTGGGTGCTGCGGGTGCGGCTGCGGCTCCGGGGCGACGCCGCCTGGTGGGCGGTGCTCGACGCGCATCTGGGGACGCCGTGAGGGGGACCGGGCCCACCGCCGGCCTCGGTGCCGCTGACCGTCGGAGGGGCGCCCGGTGAGCCGATCCGTCGCACCGATCCCGGTCGGCGAGATCCGGCGGGCCCTGGTCCGCTGCCCGAACTGGCTGGGCGACACGGTGATGGCGCTGCCGACCATCCACGCGCTGCGCGACGCCCTGCCACGGGCCGAGCTCTGGGGCCTCGGGCCCTGGGTGCCCGCCGTCCTCGCGACGGAGCCGGCCCTCAACCGCCTGCTCCCGTACCCGCGGCGCTGGGCCGACCGCTGGGCCCTCACCCGCGAGCTCCGTCAGGCCGACCTCGATCTCGCGCTACTCCTCCCGAATTCCTTCGAGAGCGCGCTCGGCGCCTGGCTGGCCGGCGCACGCCGGCGCGTCGGGTACTCGGGCGACGGTCGGGCGGCGCTGCTGACCCACCCGGTGCCGCCGTCGGCCGAGCGCTGCCACCAGGTTGCGGAGTATCTGGCCCTCCTCCGTCCGCTCGGGCTCGCGCCCCGCATGACGGCTCCCACGCTCGCCGTCGCCCCCACGCACCGGGACGAAGCCCGCCGACTCCTGCGAGAGGTCGGGGTGCGCTCCCGGGACCGTCCGGTCGCGATCCAGCTCGGCGCCGCCTTCGGTCCGTCGAAGCTCTGGCCCGCCGAGCGTCTCGCCGCGCTCGCCTCCCGTCTCGAGGCGGACGGGACGCCGGTCGTGTTCCTCGGAAGCCCGGAAGCCGCGGCGCTCCTCGCCGCCGTGGAGCACGCGATGGCGGCACCGCCCCGGACTCTGGTGGGCCGGGACCACGTCGCCCTCCTTCCCGCCCTCCTGGCGGAGTTCGCAGTGCTGGTGACGCCGGACAGCGGACCCGCACACCTGGGCGCCGCGGTGGGCGTCCCGGTCGTCGCGCTGTTCGGTCCGACCGATCCACGTCGGTCGGCGCCGCTCGGGAGCCGCCACCTCGCGCTCTGGCGGCCGCCACCCTGCGCGCCTTGCTACCAGCCGCACTGTCCCATCGACCACCGATGCGTCCGCGCCATCACCGTGGACGAGGTGAGGCGCGCGGTCCACGAGCGGCTCCAGGTCGACCCGCGCGCTCCGGCATGAGACGGTTTCGGGTGCTCCACCTGATCGCCAACCGCTGGTGGACGGGGAGCGCGGACCCCGCACTCGGTCTCGCCCACAGCCTGCGGGGGCGCGGGCACGACGTCGCGTTCGCCTGCATCCGCGGCGACGCCCTCGAGGCCCGGGCGCTCGCCGTGGGTCTGGTGCCGGTGGACAGCCTGTCGCTCGAGCGCACCGCGCGTCCCTGGGTTCTCCTGCGCGACGTCCGCGCGCTGCGCCGGCTCCTCCGCGCGCGCCGGATCGAGATCGTCCACGCCCACCTGAGCCACGACCACTGGCTGGCGGCCGTGGCCGCCCGGGGTCTCCCGGTCGTCCTGGTGCGGACCGTCCATCACCGTCGCGCGATCCGCCGGGGTCCGGCGCTCCGGTGGCTCTTCCGACGGACGGGCGCGGTCCTGGCCGCCAGCGAGGCCATCGCCGAGGCGGCCTGGGGAGCCGGGCTCCTCCGCGCGCGTCCGACCGTGGTGCCGGGCGCGGTCGACGTCGGCCGCTTCTCCCCCCGGGCCGACAGCCGGCCCGTGCGGGCCGAGCTCCAGCTCGGCACCCGCCCCGTGGTGGGCTCGGTCGCGCGCCTCGTCCCCGGACGCGGCCACGACGTCCTGCTCCGCGCCGCCGGTCGGCTGCGTGCGCGGTTCCCGGCCCTCCGGGTCCTGCTCGTCGGGCGAGGGGAGGGGCGGCCCGCGGTGGAACGGCTGGTGCGTGACCTCGCACTCGAGGAGGTCGTGATCTTCGCCGGGTACCGTGACGCCGATCTGCCGCAGGTGCTGGCAGCGATGGACTGCTTCGCGCTCCTCGGGGGCGGCGCGGAGGAGTCAGGGCGGGCGGTCATCGAGGCGATGGCGGCGGAGCGACCGGTCGTCGTCGGCCGGTTCGGCGCGATGCCCGAGACCGTGGTGGACGGGGAGACGGGCTGGCTGGTCGATCCGCAGCCGGAGGCGGTGATGGAGCGCCTGGCGGCGGTCTTCGCCGATCCCGGGCGGGCCCGGGCGATGGGCGCCGCGGGGCGTCAGCGAGTGCTGGCGCGATTCACGCCGGAGCGCCGCGCGGTCGCCGTCGAGGAGGCATATGCCCGCGCCCTGACCGGGAGCGCCTGACATCGGGCAGTTCGGCCGGTGACTCCGTCGTGCTACAATCCCCCGGGTCCGGCGCCGACTGGTCCCCGAGACACCAATGTCCGTTTCCGCGAGTGCTCGCCTCCGCAAGCCCCGAGCCCCGTCCACGCTCGCGACCGCGCGCGCCTGGGTCACGGCCACCGCCGATCGCCTGGGCTTGTGCCGCTCGCTGGGTTACTTCGCGCTGACCCGCCTGTCGCTCTTCATCGTGGCGGCCTGCGCAATCCGTATCGTCCCGGCCGGCATCCAGTCCCCGACCGAGGTGTACCTGGGCCAGAGCCTCTCGATCGCGACCTGGGTGCGGTGGGACTCCTGGTGGTACCTGAACGTCGTCGAGCGCGGGTACTGGTTCGATCCGACCGGCAAGTCGAACGTGGCCTTCTTCCCGCTTTTCCCCCTGACCATCAAGGCGCTCACGGCGGTGACCGGCAACCAGGTCGTGGCCGGACTGCTCATCGCGAACCTGGCGGCGGTGGGCGGAGTGATCGCGTTCTGGGTCTGGGTGCGAGACCAGGCCGGCCCCGTCGCGGCCGAGCGGGCGGTGCTGTGGCTTCTGGTCTTTCCCTTCTCCTTCTTCTTCCACAGCATCTACGCGGAGTCGCTCTTCTTCCTGCTGGCGACCCTGGCCTTCATCGCGGCGGGCCGGAAGCGCTGGCCACTGGCCGGCCTGTGGGGGGGGCTGGCGGCCGCCACCCGGCCGATGGGCGTCCTGCTGTTCCCGGCGTTCGCCTGGCCGCTCTACCGGCGCTGGCGAGCGGGCCACGACGTCGAGATGAAGGACGTGCTCGGCGTGTGCCTGGTGCCGGCTGGTCTGGCTGCCTACGCGGTGTACCTGTGGTTGGCCTTCGGGAACCCGCTGGCATTCTGGGACGCGCACGCCAACGGCTGGAACGTGCGCTTTCACTGGGACCTGGCCGGCTACTGGCGGGAGACCTACTGGATCCTCACCCGGGGTCCCCGCATCCAGGCCTACACGCGGCTCCTCGACTCGCTCCGCGTCGTCCTGCCGCTGGTCTTCATCGCACTGACGGTGAAGGTCTTCCACCGGCTCGGCTCGACGGCCGGGATCTACACGGCCGCCACCGTCTTCGTCGGCGTTCTGTTCGCGCCGGAGAGCGTGGGGCGCGAGCTCCTGGCCGCCGTCCCGGCCTTCGCCGCCGCCGGCATCGCGGATCGCGATGGCAGCCTGGCCGAGGGTCTGCGGCTGCTGTCCTTCGGGCTCCTGGTGGTCTTCCTCTTCGCGTTCGCGACCGCGCACTTCGTGGGTTAGCGGTGTCCCGGAGTAATGCTGTGCCCAGGGCCGGCCGGGCAGTGCACGGAGGAATGCTCCGAGCGGCGGGTTTGCCGCCGCAACCTCTCCTCCTGGGGGAGGTCTCGGAGGGGGCCGTCGAGGCCCCCTCCGATGAGCTAGCGCGGTGAAACGCGTCCTGGTCGTGGACGACGACGCCAATCTCTGCGAGGTACTCGGCGAGTTCCTCGAGCGGGACGGGTACGCGGTCACGATGGCCCACGATGGGCACGCCGCGCTCGAGTTCCTGCGGCAGGGCGGGATCGATCTGGTGATCCTGGACATCAACATGCCGGGGCTCGGCGGGGCGAGCCTGGTCCAGATGATCCGAACCGATCCGGAGTGGAGGGCCGTGGCCGAGGTGCCGATCATCGTCGTGTCGGCGCTGTGGGACGTCGTGACGTTCGATCTCGACGTCCAGGGTGGATTCGCCAAGCCGGTGAGGTACGAGCAGCTCAAGCCGAAGATCCGCGAGCTCATCGGGCCGGGGTGATCGAAGCACCCGCAGGCGTCGCGGGTGCGAAAAACCGCTTTCCAGCTTCGAGGCGATCCGTATAATGAGGCCGATGGTCTCCGGGATGGTTCTGCACGGTGGTTAGCGCCGACGGCGCGCGTCTGCTTCGCGCCGTCGAGGCGTTCCAGGGCAAGACCGTCCTAGTCCTCGGCGACATGGTCGCCGACGAATACGTCTACGGCAAGCCGGCGCGGATCTCCCGCGAAGCCCCGGTCCTCATTCTCCGCTACCTGTCCCGCGACGTTCGCCTCGGCGGCGCCGCCAACGCGTGTCACAACCTGCATACTCTGGGAGCCCGCGTGCTTCCCCTCGGAGTGGTGGGCGCCGACTGGGCCGGAGGCGCTCTCCGCGCGCTGTTCGGGGAGCTCGGGGTCACCGCCGAGGGGCTGGTGACGGTGGCCGACCGCGCGACGCCGGTCAAGACGCGGATCATGGCCGGGGGCTACGTCGCGACGCGACAGCAGCTCTGCCGGATCGATCGGGAGCCCGAGGGGCCGCTGCCGGTGACGGCCGAGGCGGCGCTGCTGGAGCGCTTGCGGACGTGGGCCCCCCGAGTCGACGCGGTCGTGCTGTCCGACTACGGGTACGAGACGATCGGCGGGCAGCTTCTCGACGAGGTCCGGCAGCTCGACGGGGGTGGCGTCATCGTCAGCGCCGACTCGCGGTACGACCTGCTCCGCTTCGGCGAGATCACGGCGGCCACACCCAACGAGCCGGAGGTGGAGCAGCTCCTCGGCATCTCGCTCGACGGTGACAAGGCCGTCGAGGAGGCCGGCTGGCGGCTCCTCGCGCGGCTCTCGACCCGCCTCCTGCTCGTGACCCGCGGCTCCAAGGGCCTCGCCCTCTTCGAGCGGGGCGGCGACGCGACCTTCATCCCCATCTACGGCAGTGACGAGATCGCCGACGTGACCGGGGCGGGCGATACGGTCATCAGCACGTTCACCCTCGCGTTGGCCGCCGGCGCCGGACCCCTGGAGGCTGCCCGTCTGTCGAATTACGCCGGCGGCGTCGTGGTCATGAAGCGCGGCACGGCACCCGTCACACGGGGCGAGCTGTGCGAGGCCATTCGGCAGGACGCGCGCGCCGGCAGCCGGGATGACCGGGAAGGTCCTCGCTCTTGAGCAGGTCCGCGCGGTGGCGGCCGCCGCCCGCGCGCGAGACCGCCGCATCGTCCTGGCCAACGGATGCTTCGATCTCCTCCACGTGGGCCACGTCCGCTACCTCGCCGCCGCGCGGGCCCTGGGCGACATCCTCATCGTGGGCCTCAACTCCGACGCCTCCGTCCGGCGACTGAAGGGCCCCGGCCGTCCCCTCATGCCCGCCGCCGAGCGGGCCGAGCTTCTGGCAGCGCTGGCGGCCGTCGACCATGTGGTGATCTTCGACGATGACACCGCCGACGGCCTGGTGAGGCTGCTGCGCCCTGCCGTGCACGCCAAGGGCACCGACTACAGTCCCGAGTCCGTCCCCGAGGCAGCCACGGTCCGGGACAGCGGCGGAGAGGTCGCGATCGCGGGGGACGACAAGCGCCACTCGAGCCGCGACCTCATCGCCGAGATCCTCGCCCGATTCGGCGCGCCCGGGCCGTGACGGGCCCGAGCGCGATCGGCGACGTGGACGGGGTCGGCGTCGCGGCCGAGCTCACGGCCGGCGAAGAGCCGCGCGCGTGAAGTGCCTGGTGACGGGCTGCGCCGGGTTCATCGGCTCCCAGCTGGCGGAGCGTCTCGTGGCCGACGGCCATCGGGTCACGGGGGTCGACGCCTTCACCGATTACTACGCGCCGAGTCTCAAGGAGGCGAACCTCGAGGCGCTCCAGGGGGCGCCGGCTTTCACGCTCCTGCGGGGCAACCTGCTCGACGTCGATCCGGCCGTGCTCCTCGACGGCGTGGACGTCGTGTTCCACCTGGCGGCCCAGGCGGGGGTGCGGGCGAGCTGGGGCCGCGCCTTCCGGATCTACACGGACTGGAACATCCTGGCCACCCAGCGCCTCCTCGAAGCCGCCCGCGACCGCCGGCTCCGCCGGTTCGTCTACGCGTCGTCGTCCGCGGTGTACGGCCGGTCCGAGGTCCCCATGCGCGAGGAGAGTCCCGCGCGGCCGCTCTCCCCGTACGGGGTGACGAAGCTCGCCGGCGAGCACCTGGCGAGCCTCTACGCCGCCGCCTACGGTGTCCCCACCGTGTCCCTCCGCTACTTCACCGTGTTCGGACCGCGCCAGCGCCCGGACATGGCGTTCCACCGCTTCATCCGCGCCCTTCGGGCCGGCCGGCCGATCCCCGTCTTCGGGGACGGCGGCCAGACCCGTGACTTCACCTTCGTCGCGGACATCGTGGAGGCGACGTGCCGGGCGGCGGCCGCCGACCTCCCTGCGGGCGAGGTCGTCAACGTGGCCGGCGGCGTCCGGATCGAGCTGCGCGAGGCCATCGCGGAGCTCGAGCGCCTCACGGGGCGGAAGGCCCGGGTCCAGGCGGGGGCGGGAGCCGCCGGCGAGATGCCCCACACCTACGCCGACATCGGGCGCGCCGCTCGGCTCCTCGGGTGGGCTCCCAAGACGCCGCTCGCCGACGGCCTCCGCGAAGAGATCGCCTGGGTCGACCGCCTCGAGGCGGCTGGCGCGCTTCCGGCCGACGGGTCGGGATGACGCGCGCGATCGCCGTCATCCCGGCCCGCTGGGCGTCCAAGCGGTTCCCGGGAAAGGCCCTGGCGGTGGCCGGAGGGAAGCCCCTCATCCGCCACGTCTGGGAGCGGGCACGGCACCTCACGGCGGTCGAGCGGGTGCTCGTCGCCACCGACGACGAGCGAATCGCCGGGACGGTCCGCGCGTTCGGGGGCGCGGTGGCCATGACGAGCCCGACGCATCCGAGCGGAACCGACCGCGTGGCCGAGGCGGTGCGGGGCGATCCGGCCGAGCTCGTGGTGAACCTCCAGGGGGACGAGCCGACCTTCGACGTCAAGGCGGTCGACGAGCTGGTGCGGCTGATGGCCGACGACCCGGTGATCCAGATGGGGACGCTCGCCCACCCGATCCGGGACGATGCCGAGCTCACGGACATCAACGCCACCAAGGTCGTCCTCGACCAGGGCGGCTATGCCCTCTACTTCTCCCGAGCGCCCATCCCGTACCGCCGACAGCCCGGGTTGGTGACGCCGCTGCGTCACATCGGGATCTACGTCTTTCGGGCCGGCTTCCTCCAGCGCTTCGCCGGCCTCCGGCCCACCCCGCTCGAGCTGACGGAGACGCTCGAGCAGCTCCGGACCCTGGAGCACGGCGTCCGCATCCGGGTGCTCCTGACGCCGCACGCGTCGCTCGGCGTCGACACGCCCGCCGACCTCGAGCGCTTCGCGGCGCACCTGGCGGCCGGCGGGGGCGCAGATTCGCGCGAGGGGCAGGCTCGGCTGTGACGACGGGCCGCGGCCGCGTGCTCTCGGGGATGCGCCCGACCGGGCGACTGCACCTCGGAAATCTGCTCGGGGCGCTCGACAACTGGGTCCGGCTCCAGGACGAGTACGATTGCTTCTATTTCGTGGCCGACTGGCACGCCCTCACCACCGAGATTCCGGGCAAGGGGGACCTCGGCATCAACACCCTGGAGATGGCCGCCGACTGGCTGGGGGCGGGACTGAACCCCGAGCGGAGCACGCTGTTCATTCAATCGCTCGTGCCGGAGCACGCCGAACTCCACCTCCTGTTCTCGATGCTGACGCCGGTCGCGTGGCTCGAGCGCGTCCCGACCTACAAGGAGATGGTCGATCAGCTCGGGCTGGAGTCCCCGTCCTACGGGCTCCTCGGCTACCCGCTCCTCCAGTCGGCCGACATCCTGATCTACAAGCCACGTTACGTGCCGGTCGGGGTGGACCAGGTGCCGCACGTCGAGCTGACCCGGGAGGTGGCGCGGCGCTTCAACCACCTCTTCGGACCCGTGTTTCCCGAGCCCGAGGTGAAGCTCACCGTCATTCCCAAGGTGCCCGGGACGGACGGGCGGAAGATGTCGAAGTCCTACGACAACGCGATCTACCTCGCCGATCCCGCCGAGGTGACCGTGCCCAAGGTCCGGACCATGGTGACCGACCCGGCCCGCAAGCGGCGCACGGACCCCGGGAATCCCGAGGTGTGTCCCGTCTTCGATCTCCACAAGATCTTCACGCCCGAGAGCGAGCGCCAGGTGGCGGCCACCGGCTGCCGGACGGCGGGAATCGGCTGCCTCGATTGCAAGGGCATCCTCCTCACCCACATGATGCCGACCATCGACGGCATTCGGGAGCGCCGCACGGAGATCGCGGCCGACCCGGGTCGGATCCGCCAGATCCTGGGCGACGGCTCGGCCCGCGCGCGCGCGACCGCTCGCCAGACCCTCGGTGAGGCGAAGGCGGCCGTGGGAATCGCCTGAGCATGGCCAGCCTGGAGCCGGCCGTCACCGCGTCCGCCCTCACCGTCCGGCTCGAGGGCTTCGAGGGCCCCCTCGATCTCCTCCTCCATCTGGCCCGCTCGAACGAGATCGACCTGGCCCGGCTGCCGATCCGCCAGATCACCGACCGGTACCTCGCCTACCTGGAGGCGGTGGAGTTCCGCGAGCTCGACGACGCGGGGGCGTTCCTCGTGATGGCGGCCACCCTCATCTACCTGAAGTCGAAGCTCCTCCTGCCGCAGCCCGACATCGAGGAAGAGGCGCTCGACGCGGAAGGGGAGGCCCTGCGGCTCGAGCTGGAGGCGCGCCTGCGCGCCTACGCGCGGGTCAAGACGATCGGCGAGTGGCTCCGCGAGAAGGAGGCGGCGTGGGCGCTCTGCTTCACCCGGACGTGGAGCGAGCTGCCGATGCCGGAGTACCTGCCGGTCGAGAGCCTGAGCCTGTGGGACCTCGGCGAGGCGTATCGCCGGTTTCTGGCCCGCCTGGCCCGGGGCGAGCCCACGCGGGACGTCGAGCCCGAGCCGCCGTCGCTCCTGGCCCGGATGGCCGAGATCCTGGGCGTGCTGGACCACTCCTGGTACGTGCTCTTCTCGGCGCTCCTCGGCGCGAGTCCGCCGCGCCCGGAGGTCGTCGTGACCCTGCTCGCCCTCCTCGAGCTGGTGCGTCTGGGGCAGGCGCGCACGCAGCAGCGGGAGCTCTTCGGCGACATCGTCATCGAGCGCGCCCTGTCGGGAGGACCGAGCCGTGAATCCTGAGACCGTGGCCGCCCTGGAGGCGCTCCTGTTCGCGTCGGATGCCCCGCTCGAGCTTCCCCGGCTCGCCGAGGTGCTCGAGGTCGACCCCGACGAGGCCCGGCAGGCCGTGGAGATCGTGCGCGCGGCCTGCGAGGCGCCCGGCCGCGGCCTGGCCGTCGTCGAGGTGGCCGGCGGCCTGCGCCTGGTCACGCGCCCCGAGCTGGCCCCGGTCCTCCTCCGGCTCCAGCGCCTGCGCCTCAAGAGCCGGCTCTCGCGGGCCGCGGTCGAGACGCTGGCGATCGTGGCCTATCGGCAGCCGATCTCCCGGCCCGAAATCGAGCAGCTCAGAGGCGTCAACGCGGAGAGCGTGCTGGCCGCCCTCCTCGAGCGGCGCCTCATCCGCGTGGTGGGCCGGAAGGCGACGCCGGGCCGGCCGATCCTCTACGGCACTGCCCGGGAGTTCCTGGAACACTTCGGGCTGCGCGACCTCTCCGAGCTCCCCCCGTTCGAGGTGCCGGACGAGACGCCCGTGTCCCCGGTCATCGAGCCGACGGACCAGGAGCCGGCCGCGGCCGACGAGGCGCCGGGCCTGTCCGAGGCGCCGGAGCCCGGGCCGGCCGCCGCCACGACGCCCCACGCCGCCGAGGACACGGCCCTCCGCCAGCCCTAGCGGTGCTTCGGAGGGGGTGTCGGAACACCCCCTCCGAAGCTCCCCCAGGAATCGTGGCGGCGGCACAGCCGCCGCTCGGAGTTCCCGGGCGCGGAGCGCAGCCGGATGGATGAACCTGGAACAGCCCAGGTTGTCGGGAGCGGACCTTGCGGTGGTGGTACGGTCGAGCCTGAGTGCGAGGGCAGTGCCCCGCGGATTGTTCGATAGGCCCTGAGACCGTGGCGGGAGTCCGCCTCCAGAAGCTCCTCGCCGAGGCGGGCGTCGCCTCCCGGCGCGGCGCGGAACGGCTGATCCAGGCCGGCCGTGTGTCTGTCAACGGCCGTCCGGTCGAGGAGCTCGGCGCCCGAGCCGATCCCGAGCGCGACCGGATCGAGGTCGACGGGCAAGAGCTGCCCCGCGCCGAGCCCAAGCGCTACGTCCTCCTCCACAAGCCCCCCGGGTACCTGACGACGCGCGAGGATCCGCGGGGCCGCCCGCGCGTGTTCGACCTCCTGCCCGAGCTCGAGGTGCGTCTCCACCCGGTCGGGCGCCTCGACTACGATGCCGAGGGACTCCTGCTCCTCACGAACGACGGCGCGCTGACCTACCGCTTGACGCACCCGCGGCACGCGGTGGCCCGGGTCTACCACGTGCTGGTGGAAGGACGGATCGACCCGGCGGCGCTCGCGGCATTGCGCCGCGGCGTCCTCCTGGAGGACGGGCCGGCCCGGGCCGAAGAGGCACGGCTTCTCCGGCGGGCCGGGCCTGAGGCGGCGTGGCTCGCCCTGACGCTCCGCGAGGGCCGCTATCGGGAAGTGAAGCGGATGTGTCGGGCCGTCGGACTCACCGTGCGCCGGCTCGTGCGCGTGGCCTTCGGGCCGCTCCGGCTCGGCCGGCTGGCGCCCGGGGCGTGGCGGGACCTGGATCGCCGAGAGCTCGCGGCGCTCGGCGAGCGGACGGCAGCGAGCGAGCCGCGAACCCCGTAGGGGCCGCTCCTACCCGTCCCGCGCGCCCTGCCCACCTTGCGCCGGCCGGCCGGGTTCACTATACTAGTTGGGCTTTCTCGACCGTCCCCTGGAGAGTGTATGGGTCTGGATGAATGGCGGGTAAGGATCGACGACCTTGACCGGCAACTCCTCAAGCTCCTCAATCAGCGCGCGGCGATCGCCCTCGAGGTGGGGCGTGTCAAGCGCGAGGCCGGTCGGCCGCTCTTCGTCCCCGAGCGCGAGCAGGCAATCCTGGAGGGGCTCCTCCAGCTGAACGACGGCCCGTTGCCCGCCGAGGCCGTGCGGGCCGTCTGGCGGGAGATCTTCTCGGCGTCCCGCACTCTCCAGCGCCCCTTCCGCGTCGCCTACCTCGGTCCCGTCGCCACGTTCACCCACCTGGCCGCCCTCGAGCACTTCGGCGCCAGCGCCGAGTACGTGCCGCTGCGGGGGATCCCGGAAGTCTTCGCCGAGGTCGAGCACGAGTGGGCCGACGTCGGGGTGGTTCCGGTCGAGAACTCGACCGAGGGCGCGGTCAACCATACCCTCGACCGCCTCATCGACTCCGAGCTCCTGATCGAAGGCGAGGTCCGGGTCACGATCCACCACTACCTGCTCTCGCGCGCGGGTGACCTCAGCGAGGTCAAGCAGGTGTTCTCGCATCCGCAGGCGCTGGCCCAGTGCCGCGAGTGGCTCGACCGGAACCTCCCGCACGCCCAGATGGCGGAGGTCGCCTCCACGACGGTGGCCGCCGAGCGGGCCCTCGAGGACGCCACGGCCGCGGCGATCGCCAGCGAGCTGGCCGGGCAGCTCTATCGGCTGCCCACCCTGGGCGAGCGCATCGAGGACTTCGCCCAGAACGTCACGCGCTTCCTGATCATCGGGCGCCGGGCGATCGGTCCCACCGGGCGCGACAAGACGTCGATCCTCTTGTCCATCAAGGACGAGATCGGCGCGCTCCATCGCATCCTGGAGCCGGTCGCCGCGGCCCGCCTGAATCTGACGAAGATCGAGTCCCGGCCGACGCGGCGGCGCCCGTGGGAGTACGTCTTCTTCGTCGACTTCGAAGGCCATCGGGCAGACGCGGTCGTGCAGGGAGCCCTGGAGGCGCTGCGCGAGCGCTGCCTGTTCCTGAAAGTCCTCGGCTCCTACCCGGCCGCCAGCTGAGACAGGAGACTATGAGCACTTCCTGGGAGCGCCTTGCCAACGAGCCGATCCTGGATGTCGCCCCCTACGAGCCGGGCAAGCCGATCGAGGAGCTCGAGCGGGAGCTCGGTATCGCCGGCGCCATCAAGCTCGCCTCGAACGAGAACCCCTTGCCGCCGTCGCCGGGGGTCCTGGCGGCGATCCGCCAGGTCCTGGGAAACCTGAACCGGTACCCCGACGGGTCGGGCTATTACCTGCGCCAGGCCCTGGCCAAGCGCCACGGCGTGGCGCCCGACGCGATCGTCCTGGGCAACGGCTCCAACGAGCTCCTGGAGCTCCTGGCCCGGGCCTTCGTCCGCCAGGGTGAAGAGGTCGTGTTCCCGCACCCTTCGTTCATCGTCTACCCCTCGATCGTCCAGAGTGTCGGCGGGATCCGCGTCGTGGTCACCCTCAAGGATCACCGCCTGGACCTTCCGACGATGGCGCGGGCCATCACCCCGCTCACCAAGCTGGTCTTCATCGCCAACCCGAACAACCCGACCGGCACCATCGTCACCGCTGACGAGGTCGAGAAATTCCTGGCCGACATCCCCGAGCGAGTCATCGTCGCCTTCGACGAGGCGTACTACGAGTACGCGCAGGGGCCCGACTTCCCGGATAGCCTGAGCTACCTCCGGCAGGGGCGGCGGGTAGTGGTACTCCGCACGTTCTCCAAGGTTTCGAGCCTGGCCGGCCTCCGGGTCGGCTACGCCATCGCCGATCCCGACTGCATCGCGTTGCTCAATCGGGTCCGGCAACCCTTCAACGTGAACACCATCGCCCAGGTGGCGGCGCTGGCTGCGCTCGAGGACGAGGCGCATGCCCAGGCCACGGTCGCCATGGTCAAGGAAGGCATCAAGACCCTCTACCGGGCGTTCGACCAGCTGGGTATCAGGTACGTCCCGACCCGGGCCAACTTCATCCTGGTCGAGATCCCGGACGCCGGCCGGGTCTATCAGCAGCTCCTCCGCACCGGAGTCATCGTGCGGCCGACGGCGGCCTTCGGGCAGGAGCAGGGTCTTCGCATCACGGTGGGAACACCCGAGGAGAACGCGCGCCTCATCGAGGCCCTCCGCGTGAGCCTCGGCAAACGAAGGCCGGCGTGAGGAGTCCGCTCGTCGGACGGTTGACCGTCGTGGGGCTCGGCCTCCTGGGAGGCTCGGTCGCCCGAGGGGCGCGAGCGCGGCGCATCGCGGGAGAGATCGTGGGGGTCAGCCGCCGGGCGGCGACCCTGGCCCAGGCGCAGGCGGCCCGCGCGGTGGATCGAGCGACCCAGGACCTCGCCGAGGGCACGCAGGATGCCGATCTGGTCGTCCTGTGCGCGCCCGTCGGGGCGCTCCCGGAGCTCGTCCGCGGGGCATGGCCTCATCTCCGGTCCGGGGCCGTGCTCACCGACGTCGGCAGCGTCAAGGCGGGCGTCACGGCGGCGGCCGATGCCTGTGAGCCGCGGCCCGGTGTCGGGTTCGTCGGCGGTCACCCCATGGCGGGATCCGAGCAGTCGGGATTCGCGGCAGCCGATCCCGACCTCTTCGAGGGGCGGCTCGCCCTGCTCACGCCCACCGCGCGGTCGCCCGAGGCCGCGGTCGCGCGGGTCACCGAGTTCTGGGAATTGCTGGGAAGCCACGTGCGGCTGGTCACGGTGGATGCTCACGATCGCGGCGTCGCGGCCGTGAGCCACCTTCCGCATCTGGCGGCCTACGGGCTGGTCGCCGCCGCCGACGATGATGCGCTGGGGCTGGCGGGACCGGGCTTCGCCGACACGACCCGCGTCGCCGAGTCCGCCGAGGCGCTCTGGGCCGACATCTTCCGCGCGAACCGGGCGCCGCTCCTCGAGAGCCTCGCCCGTTACCGCCAGGTCCTCGACCACTGGGAGGCGCTCATCCGCGACGGGCAGTGGACGGCGCTGGAAGCGGCCCTCGGGCGGGCGCGCGAGATCCGGGAAAAGCTTCCGTGAACGCGCGCGTCCGACCCGTCGAGCGTTTTGGTGGCACGCTCACCGTGCCCGGCGACAAGTCCATCTCGCACCGCGCGGTGCTGCTGGGAGCCGTCGCCACCGGCGTGACCGAGGTGCACGGCCTCCTGGAGGGCGCAGACTGCCTCGGCACCCTCGCCGCGGTCGGCGCCCTCGGCGTAGAGGTCACGCGCAAGGCGCCCGGCCACTACCTGGTCCGCGGCGCGGGGCCGGAAGGGCTCACGGAGCCGGACGCCGTGATCGATTGCGGGAACTCCGGCACCACCGCGCGGCTGTTGCTCGGGGTCCTGGCCGGCCAGCCCTTCACCACCGTGCTGACCGGAGACGACTCGCTCCGGCGCCGCCCGATGGACCGCGTCGTGGAGCCGCTCGGCCGCATGGGCGCGCGGGTCCTCGGGAAGGGCGGCGGCCGCCGCCTCCCGCTGGCCATCGCCGGCAGCCGGCCGCTGGGCCCGATCCGGCACGTGTCGGCGATGGCGAGCGCCCAGGTAAAATCCGCGGTCCTTCTCGCAGGCCTCTCGGCCTCGGGGCCGGTGACCGTCGTCGAACCGGCAGCGAGTCGCGACCACACGGAACGGATGCTGGCGGCGTTCGGGGCGGACATCGCCGTCGGGGATCGGGCGGTCACCCTCACGCCGGGACCCACGCTCAGGGGGCGCCTCGTCCAGGTGCCGGGGGACATTTCATCGGCGGCCTTCTTTCTGGTGGCCGGGGCACTCGCCCGTGAGGGCAGCGTCACCGTCGAGGGCGTGGGGATCAACCCCACCCGGACCGGCGTGCTCGACGCCCTTCGCGACATGGGGACCCGGCTCGAGGTGGTTCCCGGAGCGGCCGAGGGCGAGCCCCTCGCCGACATCACCGTACTTCCCTCACGCCTCGGCGGCGCCGCCCTCGGGGGCACGCTGGTGCCGCGGGCGATCGACGAGCTCCCGGTCCTGGCCGTGGCGGCCGCGGTGGCCTCCGGCGTGACGGAGATCACCGACGCCGCCGAGCTCCGCGTGAAGGAGTCGGACCGCATCCATGCGCTGGCCGTGGAGCTCGGCAAGATGGGGGCCGACCTGGAGGAGCGACCGGACGGGCTCCGCATCCGCGGAAGCCGGGGGCGCGCGCTCCGGGGGGCGCGCGTGTCGAGCTGGGGCGATCACCGGCTCGCCATGGCGCTCGTCGTCGCCGGACTCTTCGCGGACGGCCCGACGCTGGTGGAGGGCATCGACTGCATCGCGACCTCGTACCCGGACTTCGTCTCGACCTGCCGGCGGGTGGGCGGCGAGACCTGTATCGAGGTGGTGGAGTGAGCGGGGGGGTGACCCGACATCCGGTCGTCACCATCGATGGGCCGGCCGGAGCGGGCAAGAGCACGGTGGCGCGAGGACTGGCCGAGCGGTTAGGATATCGATACCTCAACAGCGGCGCCATTTACCGGGCCGTGGCCTGGCGCGTGGCGGCCGGCGCTCCTCTCGAGGAGGTCCTGACGCAGACCCGGATCGAGTTCCGCGGAACCCCGACGACCCAGCGAATCCTGGTGAACGGCCAGGACGTGACCGAGGCCCTCGGGGCGGCCGCCATCAGTGTCCTGGCTTCGACCCTCTCGCAGCGGGGCGAGGTCCGAGCGTTCGCCGACGCCCTCCAGCGGCGCATCGCCGAGGCCGGCCCGCTGGTGGTCGAGGGCCGCGACGCGGGGACCGTCGTCTTTCCCCAGGCTGACTGCAAGTTCTATCTCGACGCCTCCCTGGAGGCCCGGGCCCGACGCCGACTCGCCGAGGCGCAGTCGGGGGGCGAGCCAGGGAATCTGGGGGCTGTCCGAGACGCTCTGGCGGTACGCGACCGGGCCGATCGGACGCGAGCGCTCGCTCCGCTCAGCCGGATGCCCGATGCGACCTACATCGAGTCGAGCGACCTGACCGTGGACGAGGTGATCGAGCTCATGGCCAAGGAGGTTGAGCGGGTGTGCTCTACGATGTCCTGAAGCCAGTGGCATTCGGTGTCCTTCGCCTGCTCTTCCGATTCCGGACGCTCGGCAGCGACAACGTGCCACGCGAGGGATCCGTGCTCCTGGCGGCAAACCACGTGAGCCTCCTCGATCCCCCGGCGGTCGGCGCCGGTGCGCCGCGCCAGCTCCACTTCCTGGCCAAGGCCGAGCTGTTCCGGATTCCGCTGCTCGGCGCGCTCATCCGGCGCCTCAACGCCCATCCGGTCGAGCGGGAGGGCGCGGACGCCGGGGCGCTCCGCCGGGCGCTCTTCCTCCTGCGGGAGGGGAAGGCCCTCCTCGTGTTTCCAGAAGGGACACGCGGAATCGAGGGGACGCTGGGGCCCGGCCGGGCGGGAGCCGGGATGCTCGCCGCCCTCTCGGAGGCGCCGGTCGTCCCGGTGTACATTCGGGGGACCGGGCACGTGCTGCCGCGCGGGGGCACGCGGCCGCGGCGGGTCCCGATCACGGTGGCCTATGGCCCGCCGCTCCGGTTCGCCCGCGGCCGGGGAAAGGACCGGTATCAGGACATCAGCAACGAGATCATGGCGGCCATCGGTCGCCTGAAGGCCGAGGTCGATGGAAGAGCCACGCCGCTCCCCGTCCACTCGGCCACCACCAACCACGCGGATCGGACGGCCCGCGGGCCGCGGCCCGCCGGGCAACTTCACTAAACGGGAGGAACGCAGGAATGGAACATGTCACGCCAGAACCCGAGCCCCTCGCGACGGCCCATCAGAGCGGGGGTGTCGGAACCGGAGCTTCCCTCAAGGAGGTGGGCAGGGGACGGAGCGCTCCGGATGAGGGCACGCGAGAGAGGGGTCCGGTCGGACCGCCGCCGGGCGCCGGGCAGGACGAGCTCGAAGACCTCTACCGGCAGAGCCTCCAGGATCTCGAGGAAGGGGAGGTGGTCCGCGGCCGGATCGTCGCCGTGAACGACACCGAGGTCCTCGTCGACGTCGGCTACAAGAGCGAGGGCACCATCCCGCTCGACGAGTTCCAGCGGACGGGCATCGTGCCCGTGGTCGGCGAGGACATCGAAGTCTACCTCGAGATGAAGGAGGACTCCGAGGGTCTGATCGTCCTGTCCAAGGAGAAGGCCGACAAGATCAAGGTCTGGGACGTCATCACCCGCGCCTACGAGAAGGGGAGTCCGATCGAGGGCAAGGTCGTCGAGGTCGTCAAGGGCGGTCTCGCCGTCGATGTCGGCGTGAAGGCCTTTCTCCCCGGGTCGCAAGTGGATCTGCGTCCGGTCAAGAACCTGGCCTCCATGCTCGGCCAGCAGATCCGGGCGCGCGTCATCAAGCTGAACCGGCGGCGCGGGAACGTCGTCCTCTCCCGCCGGGTGGTTCTCGAGGAGGAACGCGAGGAGAAGCGCAAGCACACCCTCTCGGTCCTGCAAGAGGGCATGGTCCTCACCGGCGTCGTCAAGAACATCACCGAGTACGGGGCGTTCATCGACCTCGGCGGTATCGACGGCCTCCTGCATATCACGGACATGTCCTGGGGACGTATCAACCACCCCTCGGAGCTGGTCCAGGTGGGCGACAAGATCGAGGTGATGGTGCTTCACTTCGACCGGGAAACCGGGCGCGTCTCCCTCGGGTACAAGCAGAAGGGCCCGGATCCCTGGGAGACGGTGGAAGAGCGGTTCGCGCCCAGCAGCCGGCACCACGGCAAGGTGGTGAGCCTGACCAACTACGGCGCCTTCGTCGAGCTGGAAAAGGGCGTCGAGGGGCTGGTTCACGTCTCGGAGATGTCGTGGACCCGGCGCGTCCGCCATCCTTCCAAGCTGGTCAACGTGGGGGACGAGGTCGAGGTGATGGTGCTCGACGTCAACAGGGGGCAGAAGCGGATCTCGCTCGGCATGAAGCAGGTCGAGCCGGACCCCTGGGACACGATCGAGCAGCGCTACCAGCCCGGCATGCGCGTCCAGGGCAAGGTCCGCAACCTGACCGACTTCGGGGCCTTCGTGGAGCTGGAGCCGGGCATCGACGGGCTGCTGCACATCTCTGACATGACGTGGGCCCGGAACGTCGCGCATCCGTCCGAAGTCCTCAAGAAGGGCCAGGCCATCGAGACCGTCGTGCTCCATGTCGACAAGGAAGCCAAGCGGATCTCGCTGGGGCTCAAGCAGATCCAGCCCGACCCGTGGGAAAGCGCCGTCCAGAAGTTCCCGCTGGGGGCGAACGTGCGGGGCAAGGTCGTTCGCCTCGCGGAGTTCGGCGCCTTCGTGGAGCTGGAGCCCGGTATCGACGGACTCCTGCACATCTCGCAGATGTCGCACCGGCCGGTGGTCCGGCCCGAGGACGTGGTGCAGCTCGGCGACGAGCTCACGCTGAAGGTGATCCGCGTCGACCCCAACGAGCGCCGGATCGGCCTCTCGCTGAAGGAGCTGGCGGCCGACCTCGCCGTGATGGAGGAGCCGGAGCACTTCGGCCGCCGTGGCAAGCGGCGCGAGCGGGACGACCGCTACGACGATGACGACGAATGATCATCGCTGCGGGTGACGAACGGCGCGGGTGACCGCGATGCGGCGACGGCTTCTCCGGGCGCTCGGGGTCACCAGCCTCGTCTTCGTCGCGTGTCTCATCGCGATCCTGGGCCTCCTGGTCCTCGCCGAGCGCACCAACCTCTCCTTCGGCGGGAATCGCGTGGCGCTCGTCGAGGTCGAGGGAATCATCCTCGACGCCGACCGGGTTGTCCGCGAGATCGAGGAGCACCTCGAGGATTCCTCCATCCGGGCCATCGTCGTCCGGATCCAGAGCCCCGGCGGAGTGGTGGCGCCGACCCAGGAGATCTACGACGCCATCCGACGCGCCCGGGCCAAGGGTAAACCCGTCGTCGCCTCGATGGGCGCGATCGCCGCGTCCGGCGGCTACTACCTCGCGGTGGCCGCCGATCGCATCGTCGCCAACCCGGGCACGCTGACCGGCTCCATCGGGGTCCTCATGCAGCTCGCCGACCTCGAGGGGCTCCTGAAAAAGGTCGGGGTCCACCTGACGGTCGTCAAGG
The DNA here is from genome assembly GCA_036005065.1 of Candidatus Methylomirabilota bacterium. Taxonomy (NCBI): domain Bacteria; phylum Methylomirabilota (SeqCode); species Candidatus Methylomirabilota bacterium. The sequence goes on from DASYQW010000371.1 coordinate 50,484, forward strand.
CCGGCCGGTACAAGGACCTCGGGAACCTGGGGCAACCCATGAGCGAGGAGGAGCGGGCCATCCTCCAGGCGTTGCTCGACGACATCTATGACCAGTTCGTCACCGCCGTCGCCGAGGGCCGGGGCCTCGACCGCACGCGGGTGCTCGGCCTCGCCGATGGCCGCGTGTACTCGGGGCGACAGGCGAAGGAACTGGGCCTCGTCGACACGCTGGGGGGGCTCGAGGACGCGGTCCGAACGGCGGGGGACCTGGCCAAGATTCCGGGCAAGCCCCGTCTGGTCCGGCCCCGCCGCCCCTTCCGCCTCGCCGACCTCCTCGACTGGGTGGCGAGCCAGACCCCGCTCGGGGGACTGACCTCAACCCGCGGTGCGCTCCCTTCGATCTCGTCCCTCGGCTCCGCGAAACTCCCGCTCTTCCTCATGGAGTAATTCCGCGGGCGGTCCCGCCGAGCCATCGTGCGCAGCTCGGCCGGTCAGGCTCCTCTCTGACGGCCGCACGGCTCCCCCATTGTCACAACCCCGCGGCTTGACAGGCGTTTTCGCTCCGTGGTAGCGTGAGGCCGCTTCGAAACGTCGAGGAGGGCGGGCGCGGGTCCCCGGCCGCCCGTCACGCCCTCGGGGCGGACACGAGATGGGTAGCCCGACCGGAGAAGGGGGAGCAAGCGTGCCCACGATGACGAAGGCCGACCTGGTGGACGAGGTCGCCAAGGTCTCGAACCTCACCAAGAAAGAGACCGAGCTCATCGTCAACACGATCTTCGACAGCATCAGCGGCGCCCTGGCGAAAGCGGAGAAGGTCGAGCTGCGGGGCTTCGGCAGCTTCCGTGTGCGCCGCCGGAATGCCCGCCGGGGGCGAAATCCCAAAACCGGCTCGAGCGTCAGCGTGCCCGAGAAGCGGGTCCCGTTCTTCAAGGTCGGAAAACGCCTGAAAGAGCTCGTCAACGGCTAGCCGCGCGAGCCGTCCGGGCACACGCTGTCTAGGTCTGCCCGCGATCGGACCGCGTCTCGGCTCCGGCCGGAGAGTCCGGTAGCGCCGTGGATGTACTCTGGGCGCCCTGGCGAATGTCGTACGTGAGCGGCGCGCACCAGCCGGAGGGGTGCCTCTTCTGCACAGCGCTCGCCGCCGGTGACGATGCCCAGCACCGGATCCTGGACCGCTCGCGGAGTGCCTTCCTCATCCTCAATACCTTTCCGTATTCGAGTGGCCACCTCATGATCGCGCCGAACCGCCACGCCGCCTCGCCGGAGGACCTCGACGACCAGGAGAGCCTGGACCTCATGCGCGTGACCCGGCGGGCGCTGGCCGCGCTGCGCGCCGTCTACCGGCCCGACGGGTTCAACCTCGGCGTGAACATGGGGCGCGCGGCCGGGGCCGGGATCGAAGGGCACTTCCACCTTCACGTCGTGCCGCGCTGGGCGGGCGACACGAACTTCATGCCGGTCGTGGGGGCGGTCAAGGTGATCCCGGAAAGCCTCGACGAGACGTACCGCCGCCTCCGGGTACACCTGTCACCGTGAGGGGATCGGGTGGTGGCGAGTCCTCCGGTCCGCCCGAGCCCCGCGGTCACGTCGTGACGCCGCCCTGGGCGGCCGACGAGCCTTCCCCGCCGGCCGCCGACGAGCGGGGGGACGCCGCGCGGGCTCCGGTGGCGGACGACACGCCCCCCTCGGTCGCCGGCGAACGGATGACCCCTCCCGCGCGCGAGGCAGCGACCGACGACACCCCGATGATGCGCCAGTACCGCGAGTGGAAGCGCCGGTACCCCGACTACCTCCTGCTCTTCCGGCTGGGCGACTTCTACGAGGCCTTCTACGAGGACGCCGCCGTCGCCGCTCGGGCCCTCGACATCGCCCTGACCTCGCGCCAGAAGGGCGAGGGGGCGATCCCCATGGCGGGCGTCCCCCACCACGCCGTGGACGGGTATATCGCGCGGCTGATCCGCGCCGGCCACAAGGTCGCCCTCTGTGATCAGGTCGAGGCGGCGCCCGCGAAGGGGCGAAAGCTCCTCCGGCGCGAGGTGATCCGCCTCATCACCCCGGGCACTGTCACCGAGGCCGGGCTCCTCGAGAGTCGGCAGAACAACTTCCTCGGCGCGCTCGCCCGAGCCGGGGATCGGCTCGGGGTGGCCCTGGTCGACCTGACCGCCGCGGACTTCTGGGTCGGCGAGGCGGCCGACCCGGCGGCCCTGGCCGAGGCCGTCCTCCTGCGCCGCCCAGCCGAGGTGCTGGTTCCGGCCTCGCTCCCCCCGACCGATCCCGTGGTCGCCCGCTTGCGCGAGGCCGGGGTGCTCCTCACCACCCGCGACGCGAGCGAGTTCGCGCCGCGAATCGCGGAAGAGCGTCTCCGGGAGCATTTCCGGGTGGCGGCGCTCGAGGGGCTCGGTCTCGGCGGGCAGGCGGCGGCCGTGCGGGCCGCCAGCGCGGTGCTCGGGTACCTTCAGGAGACCCAGCAGGCACCTCCCGCCCACCTCACGCGGCTCCAGCGCCTGACCCTCGAGGACCATCTCGTCCTCGACGAGGCGGCGGCCCGCAACCTCGAGCTCGTCGAGAGCCTCCACGACCGGACGACCCGCGGCTCGCTCCTGTGGGCCCTGGATCGGACGCTCACCCCCATGGGCGGCCGGCTCCTGCGCCAGTGGGTCCTCCGGCCGCTCCGGGAGCCCGCCGAGATCAACCGGCGCCTCGGCGCCGTCGGAGCACTCTCGGACGCGCCCGCGCTCCTCGAGACCCTCCGCGGCCACCTCGACGCGATCGGGGATCTGGCGCGCCTCGCCAGCCGCGCGTCGCTCGGAGTGGCGACGCCGCGGGATCTGGTGGCGCTGCGGGCCGCCCTCCGCCCGCTGCCGGCCCTGCGAGAGCGCGCGAGCGAATCGCCGGATCCCCACCTGCGGGAGACGGCCCAGGCCGTGGAGGATCTCGGCCCGCTGGCCAAGCAGCTCGAGGCGGCGCTCGTCGAGGACCCGCCGCTCACGGCCCACGAGGGCCGGCTGATCCGGGAGGGATACAGCCCGGCCCTGGCCGATCTGCAGGCGGAGATCCGCGCGGCGAAGGCCTGGATCGCCGGGCTCGAAGCGCGGGAGCGGGAGCGCACGGGGATCCCGACCCTGCGCGTGCGCTTCAACCGCGTCTTCGGATACGGAATCGAGATCTCGAAGTCGCATCTTCCCCTGGCGCCCCCCGAGTACGCGCGCCGCCAGACCCTGGTCGGGGCGGAGCGGTTCGTCACGCCGGAGCTGAAGGAGCAGGAGGCGAAGATCCTCGGCGCCGAAGAGCGACTGAACCGGCTCGAGTTCGAGCTCTTCGACGAGCTGCGCCGCGCGGTGGCGGGGGAGACCGACCGGCTGCTGCGGACGGCCCGCGCGGTGGCAACCCTCGACGGGCTGGCGAGCCTCGCCCACGTCGCCCGCGAGCGCGGCTACGCGCGTCCCGTCGTCGACACCTCGGCGGTCCTGGAGATCCTCGAGGGGCGGCACCCCGTCCTGGAGCTCCGGACCGACGGCGCCCCCTTCGTGCCGAACGACCTCGTGCTCGACGGCGAGGACACGAGCTGCCTGGTCCTCACGGGCCCCAACATGGCCGGCAAGTCCACCTACATGCGGCAAGCGGCGCTGATCGTGCTGCTCGCCCAGCTCGGAAGCTTCGTGCCGGCGCGCTCGGCCCGGGTCGGCGTCGTGGACCGGATCTTCACGCGCATCGGGGCTCAGGACAACCTCCTGCGCGGCCAGAGCACCTTCCTGGTCGAGATGACCGAGACCGCCGCCATCCTGCGCTACGCGACCTCGAAGAGCCTCGTCCTCCTGGACGAGATCGGCCGGGGCACCTCCACGTTCGATGGCCTCGCCATCGCCTGGGCGGTGGCCGAGTACCTCCACGAGCGCTGCCCGGGCGCCAAGGTGCTCTTCGCCACGCACTACCACGAGCTGACCCGCCTGGCCGCCGAGCTGCCCCGCGTCCGCAACGTGCACGTCGCCGTCCGCGAGTGGCGGGACGGGATCGTCTTCCTCCACAAGGTGCAGCCCGGCGGCACCGACCGGTCCTACGGGATCCAGGTGGCCCGGCTGGCCGGCCTTCCCGACGAGGTGGTGAGCCGGGCCCGGACGCTTCTCCAGGAGCTCACCCAGCGGGCACCGGCGCCGGCGCCGCCACCCGGCGCGGCCACCGGTCAGCTGGCGCTCTTCCCGCCGGTCTCACATCCGGTCCTCGAGGCCGTGGCCGCCCTCGATCCCGACGCCATGACGCCGCTTCAGGCCCTGAACGCGCTCCATGCTCTCCGCCAGAAGCTGCAGGACGGCGTGTGACATCGCCCAGCGTCGCACCCGATCACGTGGCTGATCCGAGGGTACGCTCGTGAGCGGGGTGGCCCGGCCCGTCCGGCGGCTCCCCGACGCCGTCGTCAACAAGATCGCGGCCGGCGAGGTCGTGGAGCGTCCCGCCTCGGTGGTCAAGGAGCTCGTCGAGAACAGCCTCGATGCGGACGCGTCGCGCATCACGATCGCCGTGCGGGGCGCCGGCCGTCAGCTCATCTCGGTCGTCGACGACGGCCACGGCATGGGACCCGATGACTCGCGCCTGGCCCTGGAGCGCCACGCCACCTCCAAGCTCGCCGCGGAAGCCGACCTGGCGACGATCGCCACGCTCGGCTTCCGGGGAGAAGCGCTCCCCGCCATCTTCGCCGTCTCGCGGCTCACTCTCGCCTCGCGGCTGCGGGGCGCGCCGGGCGGCTACCTCATCCTCGGGGAGGGTGGCATCGTGCTCGAGGCCGGCGCCGCGGAGGTGCCGGAGGGAACCTCGATCGAGGTCCGCGACCTCTTCTTCAACACGCCGGCCCGCGCGAAGTTCCTGAAGAGCCCACCCACCGAGCAGGCCGCGATCACCCGCGTCGTGACGCAGCTCGCGCTCGCCCACCCTGGCGTCCACCTGCGGCTCACGGCCAACGGGCGCCTGGCCCTGAACGCGCCCCGGGGGGCCACGCCGCGGGAACGCCTCGGCGGGCTCTACGGGTTCGGGCTGGCCGGGAGGCTCCTCGAGGTCACGGGAGAGGCGGGCGGCGCGCGCCTCACGGGGCTGGTCGCGCCGCCTTCACTCTCCCGGACCCACCGGGACGACATCCACCTCATCATCAACGGGCGCGCGGTACGGGACACGCTCCTCAGCCAGGCGCTCATCGAGGCGTATCGCCCCCTGCTCCCGCGCGATCAGTTCCCGCTCGCCGTCCTCCTCCTCGCCATGGATCCCGCCGAGGTCGACGTCAACGTTCACCCGACCAAGGCCTGGGTGCGCTTCCGTCACCCCCGGGTCCTGCACGACCTGGTCTACGAGGCGACCTCTCGGGCCCTGCGCCAGCTCGAGGTCGTCCCGGCCCAGCGGCTCACCGTCCCGTTCGGCGACGCGATCCCATTGGCGACCGGCGCCCTGTCGGAATCGACAGGCGCCGGCGAGAATCAGGCCTCGCTCTTCCGCGATGGTGACGCGGCCTACGACGCGGCGCCGCTCTTCGGCCAACCCATCGGGCAGATCGAGGACACGTTCATCGTCGCCTACACGCCCGAGGAGGTCTTCTTCGTCGACCAGCATGTCGCGCACGAGCGCGTCCTCTTCGAGCGCCTCAGGAGCGACCTCGAGGCCGGGCCTCTGACCGGCCAGGCGCTTCTCTTTCCCGAACCCCTCGAGCTGTCCCCGGCCCGCCGGCGGGCCGTCGAGCGCGCCCTCCCGGACCTCAGCCGGCTCGGCTTCGCGATCGAGGGCTTCGGCGGTGGCACCCTGCTGCTGCGCGGGGTACCCTCGCTCCTGCGCAGCGACGAGCCGCAGCGGCTGGTGGACGACCTCGCCCGCGAGATCGAGGACGAGGGGAGCCGGCCGAGCTCCCCGGTCCTGGACCGGCTCCTCGCCTTCGTGGCGTGCCGCGCTGCCATCAAGGCCCACGAGCCGCTGCCGCGAGAGGAGATGGCGCGGCTTCTCGCCGACCTGGCCGCCACCGCGACCCCCTTCTACTGCCCGCACGGCCGCCCGGTGGTCTCGCGCATCCCACTGGGCGACATCAAGCGCGAGCTCCGCCGGACCTGGTAGCGCGGCCCAGCGACCCGGAGGCGGCGCCGGAGGATCCGATCCCGGTCGTCGCCATCGTCGGCCCGACCGGGGTGGGGAAGACCGCGCTCGGGGTCGCCCTCGCGCGCGAGTGGCCCATCGAGGCGGTCAGCGTCGACTCGCGCCAGGTGTACCGGCGCATGGACATCGCCACCGGCAAGCCGACCGCGGCGCAGCGCCGCACGCTCCGGCATCACCTGCTGGACATCGTGGAGCCGGATGAGCCCTACGACGCCGCGCGCTTCGCCCGGGACGCGGCGCGGGCCATCGCCGACATCCGCGCTCGGGGCCGCTGGCCGTTCCTGATCGGGGGTACCGGACTCTACCTGCGGGCGCTTCTGCGGGGCCTGTCGCCCCTGCCGGCGGCGGACCTGGCCCTCCGCCGCCGGCTCCGGGCCGAAGCGACCGCCGGAGGCCCCACCGCGCTCCACCAACGGCTCGCCGAGTTGGACCCGGCAGCGGCGGCCCAGCTTCACCCGCGTGACCTCGTCCGCGTCACGCGCGCGCTGGAGATCGTGCTGCTGACCGGCGAGGCGGTCAGCGCCGCCCGAGCCCGGGCCCGGCACGAGCCTCCGCCCCCGTACCGGGCCCTCACGGTCGGCCTCACGATGGCCCGCGGGGCGCTCTTCGCCCGGCTGGACGCGCGGGTCGACCGGATGATCGCCGAAGGGCTCCTGCCCGAGGTGGAGGCCCTCCTCGCCGCCGGTTTCGCCCTCGATCTCCCCGCGATGCAGGGGATCGGCTACCGGCACCTGGCCCCGGTCGTGACACGGGGCGGGTCGCTGGTTGATGCCGTGCGCGTCATGAAGCGAGACACCCGGCGCTACGCCAAGCGCCAGTGGACCTGGTTCCTCCGCGAGGCGGCCGTCCAGTGGGTTTCCGTCGATCCCGGCCAGCCCGGAATGGTGATCGCCCAGGTCAAGAAATTGGTTGAACGGGCGCGTATCTTCGGCTAACCTCGGTGGGACGTGGCGATGGTGACCCACCGTGCTGCCGATCGGGCCATCCTGGTCGGCCTCCGACTCCCGAGACAGAAGCGTTGGGAGGTAGAGGAGTCCATGGAGGAGCTGGCCCGGCTCGCCGAGTCGGCGGGCGCCCAGGTGCTGGCGACGATCCTCCAGGAGCGGGAAGCACCGACGCCGCCTTTCCATTTCGGGCGCGGGAAGGTCGAGGAGGTGCGGGACCTCGCCGCCGCCTCCGGTGCGACCCTGCTGATCTCGGACGATCCCCTGACGCCGGTCCAGGAGCGCAACCTCCAGCGCGCCGTGGGAATCCGGGTCATCGACCGTACCGCGCTGATCCTCGACATCTTCGCCCAGCGCGCGCGGACGAGCGAGGGAAAGCTCCAGGTGGAGCTGGCCCAGCTCACCTACTTGCTGCCGCGGCTGGTCGGCCAGTGGGCCCATCTCGAGCGGCTCGGCGGCGGCATCGGCACCCGAGGTCCCGGCGAGACCCAGCTCGAGTCGGACCGCCGCGTCATCCGTCGGCGCATCGGCCAGATCCACCAGGCTCTCCGGGACGTGCAGCGGCACCGCCGCCTGCTCCGCCAGCATCGGCGGGACGTCGGCTTGCCGGTGGTGGCCCTGGTCGGGTACACCAACGCCGGGAAGACGACACTCCTCAACCGGCTGGCGGGAGCGACCGCGCGGACCGCGGACCAGCTCTTCGTCACGCTGGACCCGGCCGCGCGTCTGGTGACGGCCCCGGGGCGACCGCCGTTCATCCTGACCGACACGGTGGGTTTCATCCGCAAGCTCCCGACGCAGCTCGTGGCGGCCTTCAAGGCGACCCTGGAGGAGCTCGGCGAGGCCGACCTCCTGCTCCACGTCGTGGACGTGAGCCACCCGCGGGCGCCCGAGCAGATGACCGCCGTCCACCAGACCCTGGTGGACCTCGGCCTGGAGACGCGGTCCTGCTTGACCGCGCTCAACAAGATCGATCGGCTGACGGAGCCGGACGGCTTTCTCCGGCAGCTCGTGAGCGACGGCGGCACGCCGATCTCGGCCGCCACCGGCGAGGGAATCGGTGCGCTGTTTGGGCGGATCGATGGTATGCTGCGCTCGACCCGGTTTACCTGCCAGATCCGCGTGCCCTACGACCGGGCCGGCATCCTGCCGACGCTCTACGCACGGGGGCGCGTGCTCGCGCGGGAGGATCGCCCGGACGCCATCTGGCTGGACGTCGACGTGCCACGGTCCCTGACGGGACTGGTGTCGCCGTATCGCGTGGAATCGGTCGGGGTGGCCCAAGTGCCGGCGGAGCCGCGGGCTGCTGCCGGACGCTGATTCGAAATCGTTAGAAGGAGGAAGTCCATGGGAGGGTGGCAGGCAGTCGTCACGATGATCGTCGCGGGAGCGGTGGCCTTGGTGCCGCTCGGGAGCGCGCAGGCTCAGCTCTTCGGGCCCAAGGCGACGGTCACGAACCCCGAGGGCAAGTCCATCGAGGAGGCGCAGCAGGAGGCTTACGACGGGCCCAAGGCGCGGATCGCGGTCGCGCGCTTCGAGAACAAGGCGCGCGGGAACTGGTGGAACCACGAGATCGGCGACGGGATGGCCGACATGCTGGCGACCGCGCTCTTCCACAGTAACCGGTACATCGTCCTCGAGCGGCAATCGTTGGGAGAGGTGCTCAAGGAGCAGGATCTCGCCACGGGCGGGCGCATCAAGAAAGGGACGGAAGCACCGACCGGCGAGATCGAGGGCGCCGAGTTGCTGGTATCCGCCGCCGTCACCGAGTTCGAAGGGGCCGAATCGGGCGTGGGCGGCGGGCTGGGGGGCTTCGGCGCCGTGGGCCGGGTCATCGGCGGGATCGCCGGGGGCCTCAAGAACGCGCACATGGCCATCGACCTGCGCCTGATTGACACCAAGACATCGCGGATCGTCGCGGCCACCAGCGTGGAAGGAAAGGCGACGGACTTCAGTCTGGGCGGAGCCCTCGGCGGGGCCACCGGCGGCGGGGCGCTCGGCGGGGCCCTGGGCGGGTGGTCGAAGACGCCCAAGGAGAAGGCCCTCCGCCTCTGCATCCAGGAGGCCGTGAAGTTCGTCGTGTCGAAGACGCCGGCGACGTATTACCGCCACAAGCCGGCCGGGGCCGGGGTGACGACGGCTTCGGCGCCGCCGGGCACCGCGAGCCTGACGCCGGCGGGCGGCAGCGGCGCGGTGACCCTCGCGCCGGTCGCGGGCAAGGCCGTGGCCGCGGTCCCGGCGCCAGACGCCCAGGGAAGCCCCCAGGCGCTCGGCGTCCTGAAGAGCATCCGGGCCGATCTCGACAAGCAGGTGATCGCGGACCTCAACGAGATCAAGGTCCGAGGAGCGGTCGTCTCGGTGGTCCTCTCGCTCCGCTTCGTCGGAAAGACCAAGGAGTCGGAATTCCTCACCTTCAAGCCCGACAAGAGCAACATCCTGAACTACGACACGGGGGAGACGGCCACGCTGATCAACGCCGACGGGTTCACCCAGGGCCGCCTCCAGCCGGGCGACGTCAAGACCCTGCGCGCCACCTTCCGGGTGCCGAAGGGCGCCAAGAAGGTGGGCATCACGGTGTCGGGAATCGGGACCTTTGACGACGTGGAGGTCGCCCAATAGAGCCCGGATCGCTCCGCGAGGAGTCGGAGACGATCAGGGAGGCGTGTACCTCGCCGTAGCCGTTTCCCGCGTCAGTCCGGCGCCTCCGAGACCGAAGGCTCTGGGAAACCCCCAGGGCCTTCGGCAGTTTCTCGGGGACATGCTCGATCGCGCGCCCATGGGCCTGGCCAACTGGCTGACGATCGTCCGCATCCTGCTGATCCCGGTCTTCGTGACCCTCCTGGTCTACAACCGGGTCATCCTGGCTTTGTGCGCTTTCGTCCTGGCCGGCGTGACGGACATGCTGGATGGATACATCGCGCGGACCCGCGACAGCCAGACCCGCCTGGGTGCATTCCTCGATCCGCTGGCGGACAAGCTCCTCCTCACGGCGGCGTTCGTCACGCTGACTTACAAGTTTCCGCGGCTCCTGCCCTTCTGGGTGACGGCGGTGGTCCTCAGTCGCGACCTCGTCCTCATTCTGGTGGCCGCGCTCATCATGCTGACGCGCGGCCAGGTCAACCCGGCGCCGACGCTTCTCGGGAAGACGAGCACCGTGTTCCAGATGATCACCGTGGGCGTCGCCCTGCTGGCGGTCACCGTGGCGGACGCCGGGTGGCTCCTGCGCCACCTCCTCATTCCCATCACGGTGGCGCTGACGCTCGCGTCCGGGGTTCAGTACCTCGTCCTCGCCCCCCGGTATGTCGAGTGGGAGCCGCGCTGATGCCGAAGTGCATTCCCGAGATCGGTGTGCGGGTCCTGAGCGTGAAACCCGGCGGCCTGGCGGCCGAAGCCGGGCTCCGTCCCGGCGACCGTCTCGTCCGCGTCAACGGCCATGCCCTTCGGGACCTGATCGACTTCCACGCCTACGCCGGCGAGGCCGAGCTCCGGATCGAGCTCGCGCGCGGTGCGGAGGGTGGCGTCGCCACGCTGACCCGGGCCTGGGGACGCGACCTGGGGCTCGTCTGCGAGCCGCCGACACCGTCCGAGATCGCGACCTGCGCGAACAAGTGCGTGTTCTGCTTCATCCATCAGCTCCCGAAGGGGCTCCGGAAGAGCCTCTACGTCAAGGACGACGACTACCGGCTCTCATTCCTGCACGGCAACTACATCACCCTGACGGACCTGCCGGAGACCGAGATCCAGCGGATCATCGACCAGCATCTCTCGCCCCTCTACATCTCGGTGCACGCCACCGATCCTGCCGTGCGACACTTCCTGCTCGGCTCGCCCAAGACCATGCGCGGCGATCTCATGGAGCGCATGGGCCGCCTGGCCGACGCCGGGATCCGCCTGCACACCCAGATCGTCCTCTGCCCCGGGCTCAACGACGGGCCGCATCTCGAGCGCAGCGTGCGCGAGCTGGCCGCCCTGCACCCGGGGGTGACCACGATCGCGGTGGTGCCTGTCGGCCTGACGCGCCATCGCGAGGGGCTGTACCCCCTCCGTCCGGTGACCGCCGAGGAGGCCGGCCGACTCCTCCAGGCCATCCACGGCTGGCAGGCCGACCACCTCCGTGGCCGCGGGTCGCGTCTGGTGTTCGCGGCCGATGAGCTCTACCTCCTGGCCGGCGAACCCATCCCGCCGGCGGCCGCCTATGAAGGGTTTCCAGTGGCCGAGGATGGTATCGGCCTGCTGCGACGCTTCGAGGACGGCTTCCGGCGGGGCCTCCGGCGGCGGCCAGGGCGCAGACCGAGCCGCCGGGCGATCACCGTCGCCACCGGCGAGCTGTTCGCCCCCGAGCTGCGCCGGCTGCTGGCGGCCCTGGACCCGCCCGGGCGAGGATTCACCCGTGTGGAGGTCGTGGCGGTCCGGAACGACTTCTTCGGGCCGGCCATCTCGGTGGCGGGACTCCTCGCCGGCGAAGACATCGCGCGAGCGCTGGCCGGGCGCGACCTCGGGGACGTCGTCCTGGTGCCCGGCGTGGCCCTCCAGGAAACGCGCGGAGTCTTCCTCGACGACGTCTCGCCGGGCGACCTGGCCGGACACCTCGGCGTCCCGGTGGAAGCGCCGGACGCCAGCGCGGGCGGCCTCCTCGGGGCCCTCCTGGGCTGAGAGGTCAGGACCGATGGCCTTCCCGCACCGGTGCCCGATGAATGTGGTGGGGAGGTCTGGGGGCGGAGCGCCGCCGCTCCCCCCCGGGCTCAACTGACGCCGTGCGGCTGCCCACCATCGCCGTCGTCGGCCGCCCCAACGTGGGCAAGTCGACCCTGTTCAACCGCCTGGTCGGCAACCGCAAGGCGATCGTCCGGGATACTCCCGGCGTCACGCGCGACCGCATTCGCGGAACGTGCCGGTTCGGCGCCTGGCGAGCGGCGGTCATCGACACCGGCGGGCTCGACCCGACGGCCGGCGAGAGCCTCACCGCTCAGGTCCGCCAGCAGGTCCTGGCCGCCATCGCCGAGGCGGACCTGCTCCTCTTCGTCGTCGATGCCCGCGAGGGCATCACCGCGCTCGACGACGAGGTGGCGCGCCTGCTGCGCCGGGTGCCCAAGCCGGTCCTCCTCGTCGCCAACAAGGTGGACACGGCGGCGCGGGAGCAGGAGCTGGCCGACGTCCATCGGCTCGGCATGGGCTCGGTCTTCGCCGTGTCGGCCGAGCATGGCCGGGGCGTCTCGGAGCTGCTGGAGGCCATCAGCGCCCTGCTCCCCGGTCCCCGCGAGACCGCAGAGGAGGATGAGACGCCGGCCGTCCGGGTCGCGGTCGTCGGCCGCCCCAACGTCGGAAAATCCTCTCTCGTCAACGCCATCGCGGGCGAGGAGCGCGTCGTCGTGCACGCGCAGCCGGGGACCACCCGGGACGCGGTGGATACCCAGGTCACGGTGAACGGGCGCTCGTACGTGCTCGTCGACACGGCGGGACTCCGCCGCAAGGGGCGCACCGTCGAGGCGCTCGACAAGCTCGCCGCGGTCATGGCGCGCCGCAGCCTCGAGCGATCGGACCTGGCCCTGGTGACGCTCGACGCCGGCGAGGGCGTGACCACCCAGGACGCCCGGATCGCGGGCTACGCCGAGACGGCCGGACGGGCCGTGGTCCTGGTCGTCAACAAGTGGGACCTGGTGGAGAGTGCCGATCGGGCGCCCGATCTCGTGCGCGCCCTCCGCGAGCGCCTGCCGTTCCTCAGCCACGCGCCGGTCGTCTTCACTTCGGCCCAGCTCGGCACGGGCCTCGATCAGCTCTTCCAGACGATCGACCACGTCGCCGCCGAGTACGCCAAAGAGATCCCGACGGCCGAGCTCAATCGCGTCCTTACCGCGGCCTTCGCCCGGCGGCCTCCGGGCGGCGTCCGCGGCAAGACGTTGCGACTCTTCTACGCCACCCAGATCGGGACGCGCCCGCCGACCTTCCTCCTCTTCGTGAACGATCCCGGCGCGCTCCACTTCTCGTACGAGCGCTACCTCGTGAACGCGCTCCGCGACGCGTTCGGCTTCGCCGGCTGCGCGCTCCGGCTCCGCTTGCGGCGCCGTCGTCCCAGCCGTGCGCGTGTCCTGTCGTGAAGGAGGTGGTCGGATGATCGCTCGTCGCAGGCTCTTGCACGCTCCGCTCGTCGGCGCCGTCCTCGTGTGGGCGGTTGCTCTCGGCCTCTGCCCCCACATCGCGGAGGGGGCCGCCCTCCCACCCCGGCCGGCGGGCTCCCAGGCGGCGGATCCGACCGGGCTCGAGACCCGGCTGGTGACCGCCCGTCTGGTCGAGCTCGGCCTGAGTCCCGCCGACGCGTCGGCGCACCTGGCCGCCCTCTCCGACGAGGATCGCCGGCTCCTGGCCGAGCGGCTCGACGAGATCGGGGCGGGCGGCAGCGCCGCCGGCGTCCTGGCGGTGGCCATCATCGTGGGGTTGCTCGTCATCCTCGTCCTGGAGCTGATGGGTCGCCGCGTCATCTCGCGCCCCTGAG